>JAZFWG010000048.1:0-3446 GCA_036448135.1 Alphaproteobacteria bacterium | reverse complement strand
ATTGCGTCGATAGCCCGGCCGAAATTGCCGTGTTCCCGGGCCAGGACGCCAGCGTCGAGAGCGAATTCGCCTTTCGCTTCGCCGGTGACCTGCCACCGCGCGAGGCGGTCTACGGCCGCGCCGAGGTCCTGGCCGCGGTCGGCGCGGTGCTGCCGGCGATCGAGGTCGTCGGCTGCCGGTTCGAGGGTGGCTTCGACGACCTCGGCGCGGTCCGGCTCATCGCCGACATGACCGCCAACACCGCATGGGTCAAAGGACCGGAGCGCAAGGACTGGCGCCCGATCGACCTGATAGGCCATCGGCTGCGGCTGCAGCGGGACGGCGAAACCGTGGCCGAGGGCGTCGGCGCCAACGCGCTGGGCGATCCCCTGAACGTCCTCGAGTGGACCGCCAACCACCTGTCCGCGCTCGGCGATGGCATCAAGGCGGGCGAGGTGGTGAGCACCGGAACCTGCACCGGCGTCACGCCGATCGCCCCCGGCGAGACGCTGATCGCCGACTTCGGAACGCTTGGCTGCGTCGAGGTTCGGATCATCGCGGCTTAAGACGCCGCCCAGTTAATCTGACTTGCCAACAGGAGAGCTGAAATCTCATGGCCAAGGAAAGACGCAAAGTCATCATCACCTGCGCCGTCACCGGTGCCATTCATACCCCCACCATGTCACCCCATCTGCCGGTCACGCCATCTGAAATCGCCGAGGCCGCCATTGCCGCCGCCGAAGCCGGTGCCACCATATTGCACCTCCATGCGCGGGATCCCCAAACCGGCCAGCCAACCCAAGATCCAGCGGTGTTCGAGCAATTCCTACCGCGCATCAAACAGTCAACCAAGGCGGTGATCAATATCACCACCGGCGGCAGTCCGCATATGACGGTGAAAGAGCGCATGCGGCCGGCCGCGACCTTCAAGCCGGAAGTCGCCTCGCTCAATATGGGATCGATGAACTTCGGCCTCTATCCCATGCTCGAGCGTTACACCGATTTCAAACATGACTGGGAACGCCAACATCTGGAAAACTCGCGGGATTTGGTGTTCAAGAACACGTTCCAGGACATCGAAGCGATTTTGCGCATGGGCAACGACAATGGCACCCGCTTCGAGTTCGAATGCTACGATATTTCCCATCTGTACAATCTGGCCCATTTTGTCGAACGCGGTCTGGCCTCCCCGCCGCTTTTCATCCAGTCGGTGTTCGGTCTGCTCGGTGGGATCGGCGCCCACCCTGAAGACCTAATGCATATGAAGCGCACGGCTGACCGGCTGTTTGGCGACAAATACCGCTGGTCGATTCTGGGCGCCGGCCGCCACCAGATGCCGCTGGCCACCCTTGGCGCTGCCCAGGGCGCCAATGTCCGCGTCGGTCTTGAGGACTCCCTGTGGATCGCACCGGGCGAACTGGCCCGCTCTAACGCTGACCAGGTCACCAAGATCCGGCAAGTCCTCGAAGGACTGTCGCTCGATATTGCCAGCCCCGATGAGGCCCGCGCCATGCTCGAGCTTAAAGGTGGCGATCAGGTCGGCTTTTGATAACAACAACAAGATGGAGCCGCACGATGGCTGAACAGACAATGGGGGCTGAACAGACAATGGGATTGAAACCGGGTCTGCGTGTGCTGGTGACGGCGGGCGGTGGCGGCATCGGCCGGGTCATCGCCGAAACTTTTGCCACCGCGGGAGCCCGCTTGCATATCTGCGATATTTCCGAACAGGCGCTTGGCGATTGTGCCGCCACACATCCCGATTGGGGCACCAGCCGTTGCGATGTTGCCGAGGAGGCCGAGGTCACGCGCTTGTTCGACGACGTCAAGGCCAAGCTTGGCGGGCTCGATGTGCTGATCAACAATGCCGGCATCGCCGGACCCACCGGTGGCATCGACGAAATGTCACCCGAGGAGTGGCGCCAAACCGTCGACGTCAATCTCAACGGCCAGTTCTATTGCGCCCGTCTCGCGGTGCCGTTGCTGAAGCAATCGTCCAATGCCTCGATCATCGGCATTTCCTCGGTTGCCGGCCGGCTGGGCTATGCCTATCGCACCCCCTATGCGGCAACCAAATGGGCCATCATCGGCTTGACGAAAAGCTTGGCAATCGAGCTTGGTCCCGATGGTATCAGGGTCAATGCTCTGCTGCCCGGCATCGTCGAGGGCCGACGCATCGAGCGGGTCATCTCGGCCCGCGCCGAAGCGGCCGGCGTAACTTATGAAGAAATGGAACAACAATATATCGACAAGGTGTCGCTGCGCCGAATGGTCAGCGCCCAAGACGTGGCTAACCAGGCCCTGTTCCTTTGCTCGCCTCTGGGTGCCAACATATCCGGTCAGCCGATCAGCATTTGCGGAAATGTAGAAAGCCTGTGAGAAAACCTGTGGGTCCCCTGAAGGGGTCAGAAATGGTCGAGCGCGCTTCCGCCGGGAATTTAAAACGAACTTGGGTGAATGAAGGCAATTCACGCGATTGGTTCGACGATAGTCAGGGCGAGGGGCGGGAATTTCTTCACCATGCCACGCAAGTCAAAAACATCTGGGTACCTTATGGGGAGTAGGTTTGGTGAGGCAGGACAAATTTGTCGCTATTATGCAATTGCGCGAAGCACGTATCGGGGGACGCGCCGATGCTGAAATCGATTGATCCGTTACTTAACGCCGAATTGCTTCATGTGATGAGGGCCATGGGCCACGGCGATGATTTGGCTTTGGTGGATTGCAATTTTCCTGCGACTTCTGTCGCCGGTGACCGACCCTTGATCCGATTGGATGGGGTGGATATTCCGCGCGCCGGAAAAGCGATCCTTAGTGTCTTTCCTCTCGACAGTTTTGTCGAGCATCCGGTACGGCGAATGGAGGTGGTCGGGCGTCCGGCCGATGAAATGCCACCGGTACAACAGGATCTTCAAAAAATCATAAATGAAGCCGAAGGTCGGGATTGGCCGATGGGCTCCATCGAACGCTTCGCGTTTTACCAAGAGGCACGAAAAGCGTTTGCCGTGGTCGCCACCGGCGAGCCGCGTGGCTACGGCTGCTTCTTGCTGAAAAAGGGTGTCATCTTACCCGAATAAGGGAGGAACGGGACGAAATCCATGAACGCACCCGTGACAGTGATGGGAATTTATGTTGCCGATTTGGCCTTTTGGGCGCCGCGAATGCCGAAGATCGGCGAGACCATTCTTGGCACCGGATTTGCCACCGGCCCCGGTGGTAAAGGATCGAACCAGGCAGTGGCGGCGAGCCGCGCCGGGGCCGAGGTGTCATTCATCACCAAAATCGGCAAGGACGAATTGGGAGAGCAGGTTCGCCAGCTCTATATCCAGGAGCGAATCGATCAGGCATTCGTTTTCGAGAGTTCCGATTTGGCTACCGGCGCCGCCTTCATTTTCAAGGATGCGAAAACCGGCGACAACGCTATCATCGTATCGCCGGGTGCCGCCGCCGATCTGCGTCCGGAGGAT
>JAZFWG010000047.1:0-5885 GCA_036448135.1 Alphaproteobacteria bacterium | reverse complement strand
GACCGCCAAGCCGTTTCCGGTTTCCAGTCTATGGGTCCAATACTCGACGCCCGCCAGCTTCGCGGGCTTGACCGTGGCGATGACGATCTCGGCGAGCCGCTCCATGGGGTTTCCCGGTGTCCTCGGGTGTGAGCCGCTGCAATCGTACCAAAACATGGTGACGGGATCGATCGGCCGGAAAGCCTGATGGGCCTCGCCGATGGCGCGAATCAAGTCCTCGTCCAACACCAGGGTGTCCCAAACCGATAGGAACAACCCGGTTTCGGCCCCGGCCGGCAGCGTTATTTCCGTGTCCCCCCCGGCGCCGTCCCCTTCGGCGGTATCTTTATCAGATGTGGCCAGCCCAAGGGCGCGGTGGTAAAGGTCGCGCTCTTGCTCGATGACGCCATGGGCCGCAAGGGCCTGATCGAGATTCTCCCTGGCCTCGTCGAACCCGGGATCCGCCGCCAAGGCATTGCGGTAGCTTGCCACCGCATCGTCAAGCTTGCCCTGGCGGCGCCAGGCATTGCCAAGATTGTTGTGGGCCTCTCGGGACTTGGGATCGATCTCGAGGGCACGCCGGTAATTGGCGATGGCCTCATCCAGCATGTTCTGTTCGAGGAACACATTGCCGAGGTTGGCGTGGGCGGCGGCATCGTCTGGGTCGATCTCCAAGACCCGCTCAAAAGATTGGCAAGCGTCCGGAAACCTCTTTAAGGCCGCCTGCGCCATGCCAAGATTGAAGACATATTCTCCATTCCCCGGATTCAATTGCACGGCTTGTTCGATGGAGTCCGCGGCGTTTTCATAGTCGCCGGTCTGCAGATGGACCACGCCCAGGAGATGCAGGGCGTCGGCATCCATGGGATTGGCATCCAGGATGGCGCGATAGACCCCCGCCGCCTCGCGGAGGCGGCCCGCCTGGTGGTGTTCAATTGCCGCCTGCAATGATTCCGGCACTTTTCACGCCTTTCCCGGTTTTTGAGTTCGCGGGCCGACACCGCGCCTTGCCAAGGGGACGGTGTCAAATTTCCCGCGGCGGCGCAACCGGGCCGATCATGACGCCGGGGGACCTTGGACGGTTCAGCCAACGGGGTCAACCGAACCCGGTTGGCCGGGATGGCATGCGCCCTCAAGAAATTGGCTGAATACCTATAATAATATACAATTTGATTATAATCGAAATATTTGGGTATATATAATAGTAATTACAAAATTAATTATTACTTATACTGTAACAATAACTTGGTTTATTTGATATTAACATGAATTATTAACGAGCGTTAAACATTTTTATTTGAAAATGCGGAGTATCTCCTCGTGTTATTGGCTCTCGAGGATTCTCAGCAAAGGAACTCTTATCATGCGTGTCTTGATTTTTGCATCACAGAAAGGCGGCTCGGGGAAAACCACCCTGGCCGGCCATGTGGCGGTGCAGGCTGAACGTGTCGGCGCCGGCCCCGTCGCCCTTATCGATACCGATCCCCAGGGCAGTCTCGCGGACTGGTGGAACATTCGCGAAGCAGAAACCCCGCTTTTCGTCAGAACCAGCTTTCCGCGTTTGATGGGGGATTTGGAAACCCTGCGCGAAAAAGGCGTCGAGCTTGTCGTCATCGATACGCCGCCGGCGATCACCATGGCCATCCGTGACGTCGCCGTGTTTGCCGATCTGGTCGTCATTCCGACCCGGCCTAGCCCCCACGACCTTCGCGCCGTCGGCGCCACGGTCGATCTTGTCGAGGCCGCCGAAAAGCCCCTGGTCTTTGCCATCAACGGCGCCTCCGTGCGGGCCCGCATCACCGGCGAAGCCGCCATCGCGCTGTCTCAGCATGGCACCGTGGCGCCGGTCACCATCCATCAGCGGGTAAATTTCGCGACCTCGATGATCGATGGCCGTACGGTCATGGAGTTGGATGAAAACTGCCGCTCCAGTGAGGAAATCGCCGGCCTGTGGGACTATCTGGAGAGCCGGTTGTCGCGCTGCGGCGCCCATCCTTTCCTGAAACAGGTCACGCGCATGTTCGCGGGAGCCACGGCATAATGGCGGGCGTAGCAAAAAAAGAGGCCCGGCCACCGGCGGAACTCAATGGCTCGCTCATCGTCACCAAGGGTCAGGCGGTGCCCGTGGCGCCGTTCGCCACCTTCGATGCCTTGCCCAGCTCCGTCACCCCGATGGCGAAGCATGCCGGCCCCGGCAAGGGACGTTCACGGCCCAAGGCGGGCAAGGTGCCGAACAAGAAGGATGGCCCGGCGCCGGCTCAGAAACGGGTATCCCTCACCCTTCGCCTCGATCCTGCCCGTTTCTTCCGGCTCAAGGTGTTTGCCGCCCACATCGGGCGATCGCACCAGAATATCCTTCATGCCGCCTTGGAAAGCTACCTCATCGAACATGCCCATGCCACCGCGCCACATTGCGCATGTCTGAATGAAACCGCCAAGCCGGACGCGGGCTGGTCCAAGTTTCTTCAGTTTTTCACCGGCCCCGATGGTAACGCCCCGGATAGAAACGCCCCGGATAGAAACGCCAAGGACTGAATAGGCCGGCAAGACCTGCCACCCACAAACCCTATCGCCTCGTCCGCACCCCCTCCAGGTTGCCCCGGTGATCCTTGCCCCTGGCAGGGGCGGATGAGTCTTATGATTCGTGGAGATTCGGGTGATTCCCGGGAGGGGGGCTAGACGCCCAGGGGCTTAAGCGATCTTTTGCGTCGAGGTCTTGGATACCAGCGGGTTGGGCTGTTCATGGGAGCCGTCGTCCGCGGGTGCCATCACCGGTTCCGCGACTTCGAGTTTATGCATGTTGATCCTGGGATCGATATTGCGCAAAGCCTCGGCCACATGCTTATGGCAGGTGAAGAACAGGATCTGATGATTGTCGGCGAATTCATGGAGCGCCCGTGCCATTGTGACGGCGCGGTCATCGTCGAAATTTACCAACACATCATCCATCAACAGCGGCAGCCGTGTGCGCCGGCGCGCGAACTCGCCAACCAAGCCGAGGCGGATCGCCATATAGAGTTGCTCTTGGGTGCCCTGGCTCAACTCGTCGGTGGCTTGTCGCGCGCCCGAGCTGTTGAGCACGGCGATGCTCTCGCCGAACTGGTCGGGCATCACGCGCTGATAACGGCCATCGGTGACCTTCTCGAGGATGGCGGAAGCCTGCGCCAACACACCCGGCTGGCGCGAATTTTCGAATTCGCCCAGGGCCTCTTCAATCAGGGCACGGGCAAGCCGCAACCGTTGCCATTCGGCAACCGCGCTTTTGATTTCATACCTCAAGGTGCTCGACTGGAACTCGAACTCAGCCTGGTCGTCGGCGCTTTCCAGCGACTCGCGTGTCCCGACCACATCGTGATGAGCGGTGACCGCCTTGCGATAGTCTTCCTCGCATGTCTCCAATTTGTCCTGATGCCTCCGCACCTGGTTCTGCCAGTCATCCAACCGGCCGGTGGCGAGTTGCTTGTACACGGCCTCGGTGCGGTCCGGGCCCCCGGCGCTGGCGGCAATGGCGCGGTCCGCCGCGGCGATGCGGTCATAAAGCTTATGTTCGGTGTCGACCTCTTCCCGCAAGGCATTGAATTCGAGAATCAGGTCTTCACCGCCCCTCTGGCCCTTGCGCCCGGCGGCGCTAAGGACTTCGAGTGCCCGCTTCTCCCATGCGGTGATTTCGTTGGTGAAGGTGGCGTGTTCCTGATTTGCCGCCGACAAATCGGCCATGGCTTGGCGTACCGCGGCAATCTCAACGAAGAAGTCAAGCGCGCCGGCCGGCCGCAAGCCCTCGGACACGCCCTGCGCACGCGCCCAGGCCTGCCATTCGCCTTCAATCGCCGTGGCCTCGCTTTGGGCCTTTTCCAAGGCTTGTTCGGCGCTTTTCAACTCCGTTTGGGCCTTGGCCTGGATTTCGGCTTCGTCCTCCATACGCGCGCCACGGAGTTCCATTTCCTGGCAGCGTTCCAGCTGCTGGCGGATTCGCAGCATGGCCTCGACCACATCGTTCTGGTCCGGCATTGCCGGCAGACCATGGGTTTCGGCCCTGGGGACGATGCGCTGGCCGAAGGCGTCAAGCTCGGATTCTGCCTTATTCAGCTGGGCACTCACTTCCTCGCGGCGTTGGCGCTGGGCCATGATACGGGTGGCGCGGGCCTGCATCTCGGCACGCTGTGTACTCTCGCGCCGCGAAAGCACAAGCGGGGTGGCCGCCAAAACAAGCCCCCCAAGCGCCAAGGCGATGGCGCCGGTCACGTCGCCGCTGAACAAACGCCAGCCCGCGGCAGCCAAGGCGCCGACAATGATGAGCAACGCCGGCAACCCGACCGATAGCCAGGAGGTTTGCGGAACGACGGCGAATTCCAAGGCCGCGGCCACCGCCCTCAGGCCCTCGACCTTGCGGCTCTGTTCGGCATATTCGGTCAGCACGGCGCGCAGGCGTTCGAGGGACTCTTCCTGCTTTATCAGTTCCCCCCGCCCCAACATGGGGGAACCTTCCTTACGCGCCGCCGCGAGCTCCGCGAAGATGGCCGATTCGCGGTCCTTGGCGGCGGCGAATTTGCGCTGGCCCTCTTGTTCCGCCTGCCGTGCGGCTTCCAGCCGTTCCTCGATGCTTGGCGCGTTTTCGTCATCGGCCGTATCGGAATTGGTCTGGCCGGTACCGATATAGTAAAGCTCGGCCTCCAGCTTCTCCACGTCCGCGTGGGCTTGCTGGTACTTCTCCTCCAACTCGGCAACACGTGCCTCAGCCCCGGCATCGTCTACGCCCAGTTTCTTTTGCGCCACCTCGAAACGCTCGCTCTGGCCTTCGGACTGTCTCGCGGTATCGGCGACCCTGTGTTCGCAGGTTTCAACCTTGTTGCGTGCGGCCGCCAGCTTGTCACCCCAGCCGCGGACCTCTTCGCGCCGCGGGATCGAAATATCGAATTTCACGATCTTCTCTTGGTTCCAACCGGGTCCAAGATTGCCGATCGCGGTCTCTATCCGCGCCTGGGCAGAACGCTGTAACTCACTTTTGGCCCCCAGCTCGGAAAGGCGTGAACGCTGGAGATCAATATCCGATGCCAGGGCTTCGACCGCCTCGACCAAGCGTATGAATTCCGCATCCGGCGTTCCATCCGCCTTGCCTGTCTTGCCGGTGGCTTTAAGGCGCTCGAGACTTTCCACGGCGGCACGGCGGTCGCACCAGGCAGGCCAGAGTTCCGCCAACATCCGGGCCGCCCGCAACCGTTCCCGGGCGCCATCGGCGGCGGCTTTGGCGTCTTCCACCAAGGTCTCCGCTGCCGTCTCTGTGTCCAGCTTGGTGGCGTAATCGCCGGCGGCGGCACGGGCATTGGCCAGGGTTTCATCGATGTTCTGGAGTTGCGTCAGCAAAAGATTGATGGAAGTGGTGCTACCAGGGGCACCGATGAGTTTATCCGCCACCTCTTCTAAATAACGAACGGCTTGGCGCGCCGGTTTTCCGGCCCCGGCGATACCACTGGAAAAAATCGCTTCGCTGACACCTTCCGTGGTCAGGGTATCGAGGCGTCTCAATTCTCTGAGGCTGAAGGCGAAGATATTGCGGAACAAGGTGCCGTCGGCGCCGCCGAGGAGCCTTTCGAGCCCGCCCTCGACCACTTCATTACCGTCACCATCCAATAGCCGGGCGGCCGCCCCGCGTCCGGCATAACGTTCAACGGTATATCTTTCACCGCCTTCCTCGATGAAGACGCGGCCACCGTGCTCGCCGCCATTCAATGGCGGATATTTCGGATCCTTTGAGCGGAGATCGGGAAAGCCGAACAAGACACCGCGGAGAAACGCCATCAATGTGCTCTTGCCCGCCTCGTTGGGGCCATAGAACACGGTCATGGACGAAGACATGTCTTCAACATGGTGGTCGTTGAAGATGCCGAAACCGTCGATATGCCAACCGC
>JAZFWG010000046.1:0-17592 GCA_036448135.1 Alphaproteobacteria bacterium | reverse complement strand
TGCCTCGCCGCCGCCTGGGGCGCGGCCCATGCCAAAATCCGCACCGGAGATTAGGGTGACGCCCGAGGCCGAAAAAATCCCATTGCGCGTCCAGGGCACGGTTTATGCCTCGGGGTTGTTCGCCAACTCCATGAACAACATGATGAACGTGGTGGTGCCGCTGTGGATCGTCACCATCGAGCCGTCGCCGTTGATGATCGGCATCGCCATCGGCGCACGGTCGTTCATGCCGCTGTGTCTTTCGATTCACGGCGGCGCCATGATGGACCGCGTCGGCACCAGGCGGGTGGTTGTGTTCTTCGCCGTCATAGCCATGGTGACGGCGCCGCTATATCCCCTGATGCCATGGCTCATCGCCGTCATCATCCTGCAGATGCTCAACGGATTGTCCACCACCATGGGCTGGGTCGGGGCCCAGACCCTGGTCGGCCAGGTCATGCGCGGCAGCGCCACCCACGCCGGGCGCCTCAGTTCCATCATCCGCATCGGCAATGTTGGCGGGCCACCCCTGATCGGTTTCATATGGGATTGGTTGGGGCCCTGGGGCGCCTTCACGCTTCTCGCCCTTCCCGGCATCGCCATGCTGGCCTCGGCCATGGCCCTGCCGGAGCCGATGGACGGCCAATCAGATGGCCGACAGGACAAGCATCCAGCTCCCGGCCGTGGCCGGTTGCGGTTGCGGCACCTGATCCCCAACCCCCGGGATTACATCGATGCCTTCCGCCTGCTTTTGATTCCCACCATCGCCTTCGTCGTCATGGTGGCGGTGGTGAGGATTTCCGGCCATGGCATCCGCACCTCGTTCTATGTGATCTATCTCGGCGAGATCGGCTTCAGCGCGACCCTGATCGGCATCTTGATGTCGGTCCATGGCCTCATCGGCATCGGCGGAGCACTGCTCGCCGGCCCGATCGCAAGGATGGGCCACATGCCGTTGCTGCTTGTGATCACCGTTGTGCTGAGCATTATTTTCATCGCCATAACCCCTTTGTTGGGCACATTCACCCTGCTGTTCGTGGTCTCGGCGCTACGCGGCGGAACCATGGGCCTGAGCCAGCCCCTGATGATTTCGATCATGTCCCAATCGGCGGGACGCACCGCCCAGGGCCGGGCGGTGGGGTTGCGCACCACCACCAACCGCCTGGCCTCGGTGCTGATTCCCATCGCCATGGGCGCCGTAATCGAGGTCACCGGGATCGAGAACGGCTTCCTCATCATCGGCGGGATCCTGCTCGCGCTCTGCCTGCTGCTGATCCCGGCGGCACTCCGGGCTGAAAAACCGGACGGCTAACGGGAATACAGTGAACTTCTTTGCCAAGGACCCAGCAGCGGGCTAAATTGGCGGCCAGATCGCGCCGCGTCCGCGGCAACACATCATAACTATTCGGGAGGAACGCCGTGGCGACGCCCGCGGTCGAGAAATTTTCTTTGCGCACGCAAGGCGCCATTTACGGCGTCGGCATGTTCAGTTCCACCATGTCCCACATATCCGGACTTCTGGTGCCCCTATGGCTGGTCACCCTTGAGCCGTCACCATTCCTGATCGGGGTGGTACTGGGCAGCCGCTCGGTCCTGCCACTGTTGCTTTCGATCCACGGCGGCGCGTTGATGGACCGGCTGGGGGTGCGGCGCGTCACCCTGTTCTTCGCCATCATGGCGACGGTAACACCCTTGTTCTATCCGTTGGCACCCTGGATTCCGGTGGTGATCCTGTTGCAGATGATGCATGGCCTTTCCGCCTCAATGGGGTGGATTGGGGCCCAGACCACCATCGGCCATGTCATGAAAGGCAATCCCACCTACGCCGGGCGCCTCAGTTTCAGCCTGCGTATCGGCAACTTCCTCGGACCACCTCTGGTCGGTTATGTCTGGGACCAGTTCGGGGCCTGGGGCGCCTTCGGGATGCTCGCCCTGTGGGGGGCTGGGATGTGGGTCTCGGCGATGATGCTGCCGGCAACGGCGGGCGAGAGCACCGGTTCCGGCCCGGTGGCGCGGCGCGATCTAATGCCGCGGCTTTCCGATCATATCGAAACCTTCCGGCTGCTGGTCATCCCCGCCGTCCTGCTGGTCGTCATGGTGTCGGTACTCCGCATTTCCGGCGCCGCCATTCAGAGCTCGTTCTATGTGGTCTATCTGGAAAGCATCAAATTCACCGGCGCCGAAATCGGCTTATTGTGGTCGGCGGCGGCGGTGCTCGGCGGCGTCGGCGCCCTTGGCGTCGGCCCCGCGACGCGCATCTTCATTCCCCACTGGTTGTTGATCGTCATGGTCGCCGGGGCGACGATTCTGATTGCAATAACACCGCTGCTGGGCAGTGTTTCTCTACTGCTTTTGCTGGCTTCCGCATTGCGCGGCGGGACCTTGGGGTTAAGCCAACCCTTGATGGTTTCCATCCTGCTCAAATCGGCTGGCCCCGGGGCCCAGGGCAAGAGCGTGGGGCTGCGCACCACCGCCAACCGTGCCGCCCAAACCATATTGCCGGTTTTAATGGGCGCCATCGCCGAAATGGTCGGCATCGCCAACAGTTTCTACGTCATCGGCGGGGTGCTGCTGATCCTTGTCGGCTTGGTGGCTATATACACCTGGCGCTCGCCGTCCTTGGGATCGGGGGCTGGGCCGGGGACGGCTTGACCGCATTTCACCGCGGCCCCTAAACTCCGCCGTTCGTGAATGCCCGTGGATTAAAGGTTTAAAGAAGCCATGGCCGAGAAAGTTGATTGTATCGTCATCGGCGCCGGGGTCATCGGCCTCGCCATCGCCCGCTTACTCGCCATGGCCGGACGCGAAGTGGTGATCCTCGAAGCCGAATCGGCGATCGGGACCCAGACCAGCTCGCGCAATTCTGGCGTCATCCACGCCGGCATCATGTATCCCATCGGCAGCCTCAAGGCCCGGGTCTGTGTCGAAGGCAAAAAGATGCTGTACCGCTATTGCACCGAACACGGCGTCGGCCATCGGCGCACCGGCAAGCTTCTGGTCGCCACCGAGCCGAGCCAGATCGAGACCATCCACAAGCTCAAGGCCAACGCCGCCGCCATCAACATGCCCGATCTCGAAGTCCTCGACCATGACGAGACCGTGGCCCGCGAACCGGCGATCACATGCACCGCGGCGCTGTGGTCGCCGACCACCGGCATCATCGACGTCCACGAGCTTATGCTGGCCTACCAGGGCGACGCCGAGGACCATGGCGCCGCCATCGCCTTCAACAGCCCGGTCGAGGGCGGTAACATCGACGGCAATGGCATCACCCTGCGCACCGGCGGCCCGGCGGCGACGGACGTGACATGCAAGACACTTGTCAACTCGGCGGGCCTCGGCGCCCAGACCGTCGCCCAAGCCATCCAAGGCATCGCGCCCGAGACCATCCCGGGCCAACGGCTCGCCAAGGGCAATTACTTCGTGCTGGCGGGGAAATCTCCGTTCAACACCCTGATCTATCCGGTGCCGGGCCAGTACGGCCTCGGTGTCCATGTCACCCTGGATATGGGAGGCCAGACCCGGTTCGGCCCCGATGTGGAATGGGTCGACGAGATCGACTACCGCGTCGACGAAAGCCGCGCCGCCTCATTCTATGAGGCCATACGCCGGTTCTGGCCCGAGCTGCCCGACGGCGCCCTGTTGCCGGGCTTTGCCGGGGTGCGGCCCAAGCTGTCGGAACAGCGGGCCACATTGGTGGACTTCATCATCCAGGGCGAGGCCGACCACGGCATCCCCGGCCTGGTCAACCTGTACGGCATCGAATCGCCGGGGCTGACCTCGTCCCTGGCCATTGCCGAGCATGTGGCGGCGTTGATCGCCAAGGACTAATCACCATGACCGGCAAAGTCATGCCTGACGATATCTATCATGGCGGCGATCTGGACCGGGCGCGGGCGCGGTGGGGCGAGCCCGACGGCGGCTGGCTCGATCTTTCCACCGGCATCAATCCCGAGCCCTATCCGGTGGATGGCGCAGAAGGCGCTGACTTCGCCAGCCTGCCCCAGCCAGTTGCCTGCGAGAAACTCATGGCCGCCGCCGCCGCCTATTACGGTGTCCCCGACCCCGCCCTGGTGGTGCCGGCGCCCGGCACCCAGGCCGTGATCCAGTGGCTGCCGAGGCTCTGTCCGCCGGGGCCGGTCGCCATCAATGGGCCCACCTATGGCGGCTATACGGAGCCATGGCGCGCCGCCGGCCACGGCGTCACCATGGCTTTGGACCTCGCCCATGCCACCGAGAATGCCGCCACCGTCATCCTCGCCAATCCCAACAATCCCGACGGCCGGCGTGTGCAGCCCGCGGAACTGGGTCGCGTGGCGAAGACCTTGGCCGCGCGCGGCGGCCGCCTGATCGTCGATGAGGCCTTCGCCGATACGGAACCCGCCCTCAGCGCCGCGTCGCTTACCGGCACCGACGGGCTGGTCATCCTCCGCTCCTTCGGCAAGTTTTTCGGCCTCGCCGGGCTCAGGCTCGGCTTCGCCCTGGCGCCGGCGGATTTGGCAATGGCGCTGCGGGGTGCGCTGGGCCCCTGGGCGGTGAGTGGCCCGGCTCTTGCCATCGGCACAAAAGCGCTCGCCGACCGGTCCTGGATCGCCGCCACCCGCGCACGCCTTGGCGAAGGCCGCGCCAACCTCGATGACATGTTGGTGGGCGCCGGGCTCAAGATCATCGGCGGCACCGATCTCTTCCGCCTGGTCGAGGACGAGGCCGCGCCCGATCTGTTCCAGCATCTGGGACACGCCGGAATCTTCGCCCGCCACTTCACTGAGCGGCCCCATTGGCTGCGGTTCGGATTGCCGCCCACGGCGGGTGTCCCGCGCCTGGAGGCGGCGCTCAAGGCATGGCGCCAGGGTGTTTTCCGATAAAGGCCAAAAGCTTAAGGTTCGTCTTCCAGGGTCAACAGGGAGGCATTGCCGCCGGCGGCGGTGGTGTTCACCGTCACCGTGCGCTCGGTGGCGAAGCGCTTGAGGTAATTGGGCCCGCCGGCCTTGGGCCCGGTGCCCGACAGGCCCTCGCCGCCGAAGGGCTGGACCCCGACCACGGCGCCGACCATGTTGCGGTTGACATAGGTGTTGCCGACGCCGAGGCGGCTTTGGATGGTATCTTTGAACCCATCGATCCGGCTGTGGATGCCCAGCGTCAGACCGAAACCGGTGTCCCTGACCGCATCGATCACCCGGTCTAGACTGCCCGCGCGGTAGCGGATGAGGTGAAGGATGGGGCCGAAGACCTCACCCTGCAGGATATCCAAACGCGGGATCTGATAAAGCCTGGGCGCGAAGAAGGTGCCGTGGTCGGTGCCCTCGCCCGGCGGCACCCGGTACAGCAACCGCCCCAAACGGTCCATGCGCTTGGCGTGTCGTTCAAGCCGGCGGCGGGCGTCGTCATCGATGATCGGCCCCACATCGGTGGAAAGCTCCATCGGGTCGCCGACCACCAACTCGGCCATGGCGCCGGTGAGCATGCGCGCAAGCTTGGCCGCGATGTCGGTCTGCACGAACAGCACCCGGAGCGACGAACAGCGCTGGCCGGCACTGTGGAAGGCCGAGGCGATGACGTCCTTGACCACCTGTTCGGGCAATGCCGAGGAATCGACGATCATGGCGTTCTGGCCGCCGGTCTCTGCGATCAGGGGGAC
The DNA here is from genome assembly GCA_036448135.1 of Alphaproteobacteria bacterium. Classification (GTDB taxonomy): domain Bacteria; phylum Pseudomonadota; class Alphaproteobacteria; order SMXQ01; family SMXQ01; genus JAZFWG01. The sequence continues at coordinate 11,975 of JAZFWG010000046.1, read as the reverse complement.
GATGGGCCCGTCTCGGGCGGCAAGGGTGCGGTTGATGGCCTGAGCGGTCTCGGTCGAACCGGTGAAGGCGATGCCCTTGATGCGTTGGTCACCGGCCAAGCGCGCACCGATGACACGCCCCGGGCCCGGCAGCAGATGGAGGACATTGCCCGGCACGCCGGCCTTGTGCAACAGCTTGACCGCCAGCGCGGCGACCAATGGCGTCTGGTCCGATGGCTTGGCGATGACCGTGTTGCCGGCGGCGAGCGCGGCGGTGACTTGGCCTATGAATATGGCGAGGGGAAAGTTCCACGGGCTGATGCAGGCGAAGGTGCCGCGGCCGTGAAGCTCCAACCGGTTGTCCTCGCCGGTGGGCCCCGGAAGCACCAGGGGGGCGGCGAAATCAACCCGCGCTCGCAAGGCGTAATAGCGGCAGTAATCGACCGCCTCGCGGACTTCGGAAATGGCGTCATCGACGGTCTTGCCGGCCTCACGCACCAACAGCGCCACCAGGGCGCCGTGAGCGGTCTCCAATTCATCGGCGGCGGCATCAAGAATATCCGCGCGGGCCCCGGCCGGGGTTTTATCCCAACCGGGCTGGGCCGCACTCGCCCGTGCAAGCGCGGCCTTCACATCGCCGACGCGGGCCGGTGCCATGGTACCCACATTGCGGCGCCTATCGGCGGGGTCGCGCACACCGCGGCCGCGCCGGGCGCCGCCTGTCTCCTTGCCGCCGATGATGGGCCGGGCGCGCCAGGTCTGGCCAAGTGCCAGTTCCACATCGTGCGCCAGCGCCGCCACCGCCACCGGGTCGGTGAGATCGATGCCGGCGGAATTGCGGCGGTCGGTGCCGAACATCTCAGCCGGTAGCGGGATGCGGGGGTGGGGCTTCGCGGTCAAGGCCGCCACCTGGGCGACCGGATCGGCGATGATGTCGCGGATCGGCGCCCGGTCGTCGGTGATGCGGTTGACGAAGGAGCTGTTGGAGCCGTTCTCCAACAACCTGCGCACCAGATAGGGCAGCAGATCCACGTGGCTGCCGACCGGGGCATAGATCCGGCATGGCAGGTTTGCCGTATCCGGTCCCACCACCTGGTGGTAGAGAGATTCTCCCATGCCGTGGAGGCGCTGGAACTCGAAATCGCGGCTGGTTCCGGCGAGTTCCAGCACCGTCGCCATGGTGTGGGCGTTGTGGGTGGCGAACTGGGGATAGAAATGCCGTGGCGCCGCCAGCAGCTTCTTGGCAGCTGAGATATAGGAAACATCGGTCGAGGCCTTGCGGGTGAACACCGGATAGCCGTCAAACCCGCGTTCCTGGGCATGCTTGATCTCGGCGTCCCAGTACGCGCCCTTGACGAGACGGACCTGCAAGCGCCGGCGCCGGTCCTGGGCCTTATAGGCGAGCCAGTCGATCACCGCTGTCGCGCGCTTGAGATAGGTTTGGACCGCGAGGCCCAGCCCGTCCCAGTTGCGAAGCCCGTCATCGGCAAGGATGCGGGCGAAGACATCGAGGGTGATGTCGAGGCGGTCGGCCTCCTCGGAGTCGATGGTGAAGCCGATGCCGGCGTCCCGCGCCTGGCACGCCAGGGCGCGGACCCGGTCCGCAGTCTCGGGCACGGCGCGGGCCATCTGGGCGTATTCGAAACGGGGATGGAGCGCCGACAGCTTGACCGAGATCGAAGGCGTGGCAAACAGGTCCGGGGCCCGGGCCGCGGCCTCGGTGGCGCCAAGGGCATCGATGGCAGCGCCATAGGCCTTGAAATAACGCTCGGCGTCCTCGGCGGTGAGCGCCGCCTCGCCAAGCATGTCGTAGGTGGTGCGGTAGCCCTCGGCCTCATCCTTGGCGGCGCGGGAAATGGCGTCTTCGATGGTGCGCCCCATGATGAACTGATGGCCGAGGATGGCCATGGCCGTGGTCACCGCCTGGCGGATCACGGGCTCGCCGCTCTTGGCGATGAGGCGGCCGACCATGCCGAAGATGTCGCGCTCGCCCGGGGAGTCGAGCCGCACCACCCGGCCTGTCAGCATCAGCCCGAAGGTCGAGGCGTTGACCAGGAGCGAATCGCTATGGCCGAAATGGCGGTCCCAATCGGCGGCGCTGATCTTATCGCGGATCAGGCGGTTGGCGGTGGCGGCATCGGGGATGCGCAGCAGCGCCTCGGCCAGGCACATCAGGATCACGCCCTCGCGGTTGGAAAGCCCGTATTCGTTGAGAAAGGCATCGACGCCGCCGCCGGCGTGACGTCCTTTGCGCACGGCGGTGACGAACCGCCGGGCCAAGCGCGCGATGTTGCGGTTGGCAGTGTCATCAAGGCGGGCGCGGCGCAACAGCGCGCGCACGCATGCGCTTTCATCGGCCCGGTAAAGAGCGGCAACGGCCCCGCGCAACGGCGCGCCACCACCGGGATGGGAAAGTTCATCTGCGCCGAAGATCATGGTCCCATCTTGACCCATGGGACGGCGATTACAAAAGCCAATTCGTGATGGTGGCGGTGACGCGGGCGCGGCGTTCAAGCCTGGACGAGATTAGGCCTCGATATCGACGCTGGTGGTGGACCCGGTGGTGGTGATACTGCCGTCGGACCCGTAGGAGGCGGAGGCGGTACGTCCGGCGTTTGCGCTATCGGTCCGGCCGCCAACGGTGTTGGCGCCAACCAGGTCTCCGGTGGTCTCGGCGTCGGGCTCGGTCACGGAGGATCCATCGTTTTCGGCGACGGCAAAGACGCCGGGAGCCGAGGCAAGCAGGGTAATCTGGGCATTACGCTGGGCAAGTTGCTGGAACCCCTGGAGCACGACACCATTGGACTCGGCGACATTTCCGGCCAGCGCCCGACCGGCATCCTCGGTGGCCTTGAATTCGAGGCGCTGGTCGACCTCAACCTTGAGGAAGCTGCCTGTGATATCACCGTTTCTAACGGCGGCATCAAAGCGCCCCTGGACACCCAGGATGGTACCGCGGATATCGTTGAGGGCGTTTTGGGCGGCTTCAACCGTGGTTTCGGCCGACGTGGAACCGCTCTCGGTCGAGATATCGGCGCTGGCAAGGCCGCTATCGAGCTGGGCGACATTCGCCGAATTGAGGGTGATGGTGATGGCATCGCCGCTGCTGGTGCCGCCGCCGACCGTGAAGCTGAAGGACTGGCTGGCGCCGCCGGCACCGTCCAGAAGTTTGGTATCGTTAAAGGTGGTGCGGTCGACGATTGCGTCGATCTCGGTACGGAGTGCATCGAACTCGACCTGGTAGAGGGCGCGTTCGACCACGGATTGGGCGAGATCGACGGATACATCATCCTCGTCCAGAACCTCAACGGTGGAGTTGGCGGCCTGGGCCAGAACTTCCATGCGGGCGAGGTTGTCCCGGATCTCTTTGACTCCATCGCTGGCGGACTTGGCGAATTTAATGCCAAGCTCGGCGGTGGCCTTGCCGCGCGCGACCGAGGCCATCTCGCCTTTGATGCGGCCAGCGGCCTGGACCGCCTGGGCATCGCGGGAAAAGCCGACGGGGCTCACACTTTCGGGCCGAACCTTAGGCCGAACATGGACGCCACTGGCCACCACCCCAGTGGGCCGTGCCAGATTGCCGATAAATCCCGATGCGATCTCTAAAGCCATTTCCCGTTCCTACCTCTGCCGCGCCCTGTAACTATTTGGAGTATATAAAATTTCTCCGGGGCGAAGCCGGCGGCCATGACACCTCTGATCTATGCTTTATTATGAAGGTGAAGAGTTAAAGTTAAATGAAATATATCATATTTATACTTGATCTATATTTAATAGAATAAGTATAAAACTTATTTCAAATTGTACTTACATTACAAATACAGTATTATCAATTGAACCCACCAGAGGCGGCATCCTCCTCATCCGGGCCCATGATGCGCGCGAGCGATTGCCGCTGGTCTACAACAACCCCAGCGCCCGGAGTTCGGCGGCCATGTCCGGCGGCAAGCCGTCGCCATCCGCCGCGTCCGTACCGGATCCCAGCAGCAGATCCTCGGGCTTGTCGGCGTCTTCCATATAGCGCCAGCCCTGAAGCGCCCGGTGGGGCTGAGGCATGGTGGCAACCAGCACCGGATCGAGCTGGAGTTCGCAACGCTTGCGCCCTTCCTCGGGGGTACGGCGGTGGATGGCGCGGATGGGCTGGCGGGCACGGATGGCGCCCTTGATGATCCAATAGATCGAGCCGCCGTCGAGCAGCTGGGGAGCGCGCCGCGGCACGTTGCGGGTATAGTGGCGGAACACCGCCTCGCCCTCCCCTTCACCGTTTCCGGCGCGCTCGATGCGGTCCCGTTGGCGGCGTGCCAGCGCCTCGAGCGAAGCTACGCCGACCGCCATCTTGATTAGGTGAAGGGCCATGGATCTCCTTGGGGTGGCTCAGGGGCCTTTGCAGAGAATGTTGAGCACCGCCTGGCGGCCGCCGGCCACGGCATCCATGGCCCGGTCCAGCGCCGCCGGCACCTGGGCCGGGTCATCGACCTGCTCGCCATAGCCGTCGGAAATTTCCACGGCGCGCTCGAAACGGGTGCCGGACACGAAATATGTCAGGGGCTCGTTGTTGCTCTGGGCGGCATAGCCCGAGGGATAAACATCCCGGGTGTTGCGCTTGACCGCGCCCCACATCTCGTTGTTGAAGATCACGGTCAGCGTCGGCAGCCCCTCGGCGGCGCCGACATAATGCGCCGGTATCGGATTCCCGAACATATAGGCGCCGTCGCCGACGGTGCAGATGACCTGGCGGCCGGGCGCCGCCAGCTTGGCGCCTAAGGCCGTGCCCAGGCCATAGCCAAGGCCGCCGCCGAAGGTGTTGCAGAAAAACGTCCCGGGCTGGGTCAGGCCAAGATGATCCCAGGCCAACGGAGATTCCTTGATGACGATGGCGTCATCGTCGCGAATGTTGTCAATGCAGTGGCTGATCCAGGCCGGGTGGATCGGGGTCTCATCCCGGGAGCTGTCAAGGACGGCCTTGCGGGCCTCTGACTGGCTATCGCGTAGGGCCTTGATGCGCTTGCGCCGGGCATCGATGCGCTTGCTCGCCCGCTTGGCATGGCCGCCCAGGGCCTCGGTCAGAAGCGCCAAGGTGGCGCCGGGAATGCCGGTGATGGCGAGATCGCAGGTGAAGCCGCGGATCGGGTAGGAACTGAACAAGGGATCGGTGCCGATATGGATGATCTTGCAATCATCGGGTGGGGTGATCTTACCGGGGATCCAGGGCACGTCGCATTCAAGGACCAGGACGACGTCGGCGTCCTCGATATGGGCGTCGGGGTTGTAGCCGATATGCATGGGGTGATCGCACGGCAGCACCATATAGCGTGGCTTCCTTTGCACCACCGGCAGCGCAAAACTTTCCGCCAGCGCCTCCAGCACCGGGACATCGGCGGGCCTGGCGCCGAAGCCCGAGGTGATGATCAGGGGGTTTTTGGCATCGGCCAGGATTTGGGCGGCTTCGTCGACGGCGGCCTTGTCGGGATGGGGCGGCGACGGGGTCTTGTGGCGCGTGGGCGAGGTGTAGGTGAAGTTCTCGACCTCGGCGGCCAGGGTTTCCCGCGGCAGGGTCAGATAGATCGGCCCGCGCGGCTCAGACATGGCGATGTTGAGCGCCCGGTCCACCGCGGTCTCCACCACCTCTTGATGGTGGAGCTCGTAGTCCCACTTGACGAATTCACGCAGGATGGAAGCCTGGTCGCGCATCTCCTGGGGCCAATGGATCTCGACCGAGCGCTTGCCGGTGAGGTTGCCGGTCTCGGTATAAGGCGTGCGCCCGGCGCTGAACAGGATCGGGATGTTGCCCTTCGACGCGTTGACCAGATTGCACATCGCGTTGGTGGTGCCGACATTGACATGGACCATGACCAGTTGGGGCCGGCCCGAGACCATATAGTGGCCGATCGCCATGGCCATGGCGACGTTCTCATGGGGCACGGTGATGGGACGAGGGGTGGGGGTGCCTTTGGTCTGGGCCTTGGCCAAAGCCTCGATCAGCGGTGCGAAATCTGTGCCGGCATTGGCGAACAGGAAATCGACGCCCCGGTCCGCCAGGATCGCTAGATAGGCGTCGGCGACGGTCCCGGATTCGATGGTCTTGGTGGCCATGGCGCGGCCCTCCCCCCAGGTTGTTATCGTTGTTGCGGTGCCCGGTCCCGATCCGGCAACCGGCATTGGACGAACTTAGCCAAAGTACCCCAAATATTGCCACCAAAGATAGTTGAGTGGCGCGAAAAGGACCAGCGACACCCCGGCCAAAGCCAGGGTGAGGCGGGCACAATGGCCATAGGGCACCTTGCCCATCTGCATGGTCAGCACCACCGGCGGCATTTGGTAGGGCAGCACGATGGTGGCGAAGCCGGTGACCTCGGTCATCAGCACGGTCCAGAGCGGGATGCCGGTGGCGGTGGCGATCTCGGCGGCCAGTGGGCTCACGATCGCCGGCATCGCCGGTGTCGTGGTTATCATCGGGGTTATGGTGAAGGCCGCGATCATGGCCAGGTAATTGTTGAAATCCTGGCCCGGGGTGAGATCGAGGACGCCAAGCAAAGTGCGGCCCAGCACCTCGCCAAGGCCGGTCTTGGCGACCACGGCGCCGAGGCCCAGGAGCCCGACGATATAAAGCACCGGGGCGAAGCTGACCCCGGCATCGAAGTCTTTGGGCCCAACCAGGCCGACGCCGGGCAACAGGCAGAAGAACGCCGCCGCCAGCGCCACCCAGGCCGGTGAGACGCCATGGAGGAAATCGGCGGCCCAGAGCAGAAGTGCCGTGGCCAGCACCAGGGCGAGGAGGCGGGCCTGGGGCGAGAGCGGCTCCGGCGCCGTCCTGGCATCCGCATCGGGCGTTCCCGCCCCCGCCGGGAGGGTGGCCGGGAACATCACGAGGATCAGGCCATAAATGGCAAGGCCACGGAAAATCCCGCTTACCGGCATGTGGGCGAGCAGATAGCCGCCATAGGTCATGGTTATGCCGTAGAGGGTTTCTGCCGAGCCGACGAGAACGATATTGGGCACATTTGCCGGCAGCAACGCGAAGGCCGGGATCAGGGTGCCGAACCCGGCGGCCATCACCAGCCCGGTGCGGCCGTTGCTGCCCGGCGCGAAGCCAAGCCGGTCGGCCAGGGTGATGACGATGGGCAACAGGATGATGATGCGCCCGATCGAAGACGGCAGGAGTAGGGAAAATACCACTCCGACGATGATGATGCCGCCGACCAGGCTGCGGTAAGAGGCGCCGAACACACCGAGAAGATAATCCGAGATGCGGGCGCCAAGGCCGGTGGTGCGGATGGCGACGCCGAGGACAAGGCCCGAAAACACCAGCCACACCGCGATCGAATGGAAGCCCGAGAACACCACCGCCGCCGGCGCCACCGCCAACAGCATGGCGAACAGCAGGAATGCAACCCCGGTCAGATGAGCGGGCAAAACACCTGTCGCCCACAAGGCGATGGCGGGAATCGTCAATGCCGCCGCCCGCATCATCTCCGGTGCGATACCGGCAGGGGTGGGAACGGCGAGAAGGACGATGGCGGCGGCGAAGGCGAGGCCAACCAGAATACGGCAAAAACTGCGAATGATGGCCTCTCCTTATTTGTCTTTTGTCTAAAGAAGAAAAATTGCCGCGAGGCCGAGGAAGGCCAGGAACCCGAGCACATCGGTGATGGTGGTGAGCAGCACGCCCGAAGCCACGGCGGGATCGACGCCATTGCGTTCCAGCATCAACGGTATGGCGACACCGGCAAGGCCGGCGACGAACAGGTTGATGATCATGGCCGCGGCGATGACCAGGCCGATGGCAGGATCGGAAAACCACAACCAGGCGACAACACCCATGATGATGGCGAACAGGATGCCGTTGAAGCTGCCCACCAGGACCTCCTTGCCGACCACCCGAAGGGCGTTGGCGGGGGTCAGGTCCTTCATCGCCAGGGAGCGCACGGCGACGGTCATGGCCTGGGTACCGGCATTGCCACCCATGGAGGCGACAATCGGCATCAGCACCGCCAGCGCCACGATCTTCTCGATGGTGGCGGTGAAGAAACTGATGACGATGGAAGCCAGAATGGCGGTCAACAGATTGATGGCAAGCCAGGAGAACCGGGACCGGGTGGTCTCGATGGCGGCGCTATATATGTCGATCTCGGACACGCCGCCGAGATGCATGATGTCCTCTTCGGCCTCCTCGTCGATGACATCGACCACGTCGTCGACGGTGATGACGCCGACCAGGCGATCCGATGCGTCGACCACCGGGGCCGAAACCAGGCCGTACTGGCGGAACAGCAACGCCACGTCCTCCTGGTCCATGGTAACCGGGACAATGCGTTTGTCGGGTTCCATGAGGGCCTCGATCTGGACCGGGCGCTTGTTGCGCAGCACGCGGCTCAGGGGCACCGTGCCCAACAGCCGGTGCGCCGGGTCGACCACCGAGATGTCGTAGAAATCGTCGGGGAGCTCTTCGCTGTCGGCCTCGGCCGCGTCACGCATGAAGTCGATGGTTTGGCCCACGTTCCAGTAGGACGGCACCGCCACCAGTTCGCGCTGCATCAAGCGTCCAGCGGAATCCTCGGGATAGGTCAGCCCCTCTTCGAGGATAACCCGGTCCTCGGGCGAAACCGCCTCGAGCACCCGCTGCTGGGCCTCGTCATCGAGGGTCTCGACGACCTCTACGGCGTCGTCGGTGTCGAGTTCACCAATGGCGGCGGCGACGTCGGCGGCCCCCAGCTGGTCGATGATTTCGGGGCGCACATGCTCGTCGAGCTCGGCGAGAATTTCGGGATCAAGGTGGTGGCGCACCGCCTCGACAAGAAGCCGGCGGTCCTCGGACGCCAGGGCCTCGACGAGATCGGCGACATCCGCGGAGTGCAGCGCCGCCACCCGTTCATCAACCCGGCTGATCTCGCCGGCTTGAAGGGCCGTGGAAATCTCCGCGACCAACTCCGGGGTGATGCCGTAGAGTTCCGTCTCCGGCGCCTTGTCGCCGGTCTCTCTGTTGCTCCGTGGCTCCGAGTCGGACATTCGCCTGGTCCCCGGGGGTGGGTGGTGTTAAGCCAAAAACAAGGCCCGCAGAATCAACTGGCGGGCCTTGGAAAAATGGTGCGGTCGAGAAGACTCGAACTTCCACGGGGTTTCCCCCACAGCGACCTCAACGCTGCGCGTCTACCAATTCCGCCACGACCGCATCTTCACCTGCTAAAATAAAATTTTCGTCCCCCGGGCCGTGACCCGGAGGACAGGTGGGAGATAGTAGATCATCGACCAGTTATCAAGCAAGAGAGCCCTTCCCCAAGGGCTGGAAAAAACCGGCGAGGACACCGTGGAATGGCGCGTCAGCGCCAATCCGGTGCCCTATGCCGACGCCGTAGAGGCCATGGAACGCAGGGTCCGTGACATCCGCAACGGCACCGCCCGCGAACTGGTCTGGCTCCTACAGCATCCGGCGCTCTATACCGCCGGCACCAGCGCCGAGGACTCCGAGCTTCTTGATGCCGGGGCCCTGCCGGTCCATGTCACCGGCCGTGGCGGGCGCTACACCTATCACGGGCCGGGCCAGCGGGTGGCCTATGTCATGGTCGACCTCAAGCGCCGCAAACCGGACATTCACGCCTATGTGAACAAGCTCGAGGACTGGCTGATCCGAACCCTCATGCAGTTCGGCGTCGAGGCCGAAGGGCGGCCGGACCGCATCGGCATCTGGGTTCAGTCCCCCGGCGGCGGCGAGGACAAGATCGCCGCCATCGGCGTGAGGGTGCGCCGCTGGGTGAGCTATCACGGCATCTCGTTGAATGTCGCCCCGGACCTGGACCATTATGCCGGCATCATCCCCTGTGGTATTCAGGGCCATGGCGTGACCTCGCTGGCCGCGCTCGGCATCACCGCGGACATGGACGCGGTCGACGCGGCGCTCAGGTCAAGTTTCGAACTTATCTTCGCCAGCGAGACCGTCGCCATTTAGGGGTGTTCTCAAACAGTGGGGCGCTGATCAAAGCCTTGGGAGGGGATATCCGGGTCCCGGTCCGGATTCGGCACCGCGGTTTCGGTAACGGCGGAGACCTCGGACTGGGGCGGACCCTGCCAGCACGCCGCGATCATCTCCTTGACCGCGTCCTCGGGTCCCGCGAACAGGGCCTCGACACTGCCGTCGGCGCGGTTCCTGACCCAGCCCTTGAGACCGCGGTTGCCGGCTTGCTGGATGGTCCAGGCGCGGAACCACACCATTTGCACCTGGCCCTCGATCCTGACGCGAACCGCGATCACCGCCCGAACAGATCCTCGAAACCCTTGCTGATGCCCTTGCCGATGTCGTCGAGCATGCCTTCGATACCGCCGCGCTTGGCTGGTTCCTGGGTTTGCGGGGCCTGGGCCGGCTTGGTCTGGGCCCGGGGTTTGTTCAGCGCCGCAAGGCAGGGGTTCTTCTCGCCGCTCCCCCCGGTGACCAAGGGCACAGCCAACGCCAGGGGACCAAGCAGCAGGGTTCCGGCGATGCCGGTGGCGATGGCGGTCTCGTCCGGGGTGACCGACGGCGAGGCAAGATCACCCGTGACCCACCATGGCACCGCCACATTGATGAGGCTTCTTTGCTTGGGCTTGGGGGTGAATTTGAGGCGGATTTTCTCGGCCCCGAGATTGATGTTGCCTTCGCCGCGCACGGTCATGCGTTCGGTGTCGAACAACAGACCGTTGGCGGTGGCGATGCCCTTGGCGATGTTGAACCGCGCCACCAGGCAATTGACCCGGGTCATCCCCTGTGGGCTGGCAGCGAACTGCAGCAAATCGGCGCCGATGAGATCGACATAACCGCTATCGACGCTGCCCTTGCCCATGACCAAGGAGGCGCGACCGCCAAGGCTGGCCATCATTGCGCCGAGCGAACGGCCGCCGCCCCGGACATTGACGTCGAGGTCGATCTTGCCCTTGATCTGGTCTGAAATCTTCATGTCCTTGAGCAGGGCGCCGACATCGATCTTTTTGAGGACCAGTTTCGCCTTCACCGCCGGCACCTTTGCCGCGGCATCGAGGCTGATATCACCGCTGATGCCGCCGCCGGCGAGACCGGCCATGAGGGGCTGGATCCGGAGCCGGCCACCGGCAAGCTTGATGCGGGCATCGACGCCGCGGAGCTCGGCGCCATTGGCGACAATACGCCCGGCATGGATGGTGACGTCGGCGTCCATGGCCTTGAGCCCATCCAAGGGCAAGGGCTCGGCGCTGAACAGGCGCTTCTTACCGCCGCCGGTGGGTGTCTTGGTGGCCTTAGCCTTTTTGCCCTCGGGCGCCGTGAAGTCGGCCAAATCGATCAGGGGCAAAGTGAACTTGCCTTTAAGCTTCGGCCGCGCCCCGGCGAGGTTGAGCGATGCCGCGCCCTTGAGCGCGCTTTTGCCGATGGCGGCATCGAGTTCCTTGACCGTCACGATTCCGGGTTCGTACACCAGCTTCGCCGCGATCCGCCAACTTCGGGACGGCAGGTCCGTCGCAGCAAGGGCCCCGAGCCGGGCCAGGTCCTTGCCCTCGGCCCGGAAGGTGAAATCGGCGCCCTTGGGCTTCATCGGCGTATCCACGGTACCCTTTATGGTGACGGTGGCGCCGGCGGCGGTGGCTTCGAGTTCCACCGGATAGGGGCCGTCCTTGGTCAAGCGGCTGAGCGGACCGAGGACCGAACGCATCTTGAAGCCGGTCTTGTCGAAGGCGCCGTCGATTTCGAGGCGCAACGGCGCCGAGGCCCCCGCGCCATGGCCTTCGAGGCGCTTGAGGCTAAGCCGCGTGGTCTTGCCGGTGACACCGTCATGGTAACTGAGCACCCCGTCTTTGATGAGTAGTTCGTCGAAACGGGGAAGCGCCGCGGGCGCGCCGCCGCCGTCCGCCGCCGGGGCCGGAGTAGCGTTTTGCTCGAAGTTCCAGTTGCCGCGGCCCTTGCGGTCGGTCTCGAGCAGGATATCGGGTTCGATCAGGATCAGCCGTTCGATTTCGATATCGCCGAACAGCAGAGGCAGCAGCCGCACCCGGACCTC
>JAZFWG010000045.1:0-13594 GCA_036448135.1 Alphaproteobacteria bacterium | reverse complement strand
ATCGCTTCATGGTTTCGTCGGAGACCTCGAAATTGGCCGCGACGGAGCGCACATCGTCATTGTCATCCAAGGCTTCGATCAAGTTGAACAGCACCTCGGCCTTGTCGTCGGCGACACTGACCCCGGTCTGGGGCCGCCACACCAGGCCGGCGCTTTCCGGCGAGCCGAATTTCTGTTCCAGGCCTTCCGCCACGGCGCCGAAACTGTCCGGCGCGCAGATGATCTCATGCCCGGTTTCGGTCGAGTCGACATCATCGGCGCCAACCTCGAGGGCGGCCTCGAACATGTCATCGGCCGAGGCCGCGCCCACCGGATAGAAGATGTCGCCGACACGGTCGAACATGAAGCTGACGCTGTTGGTCTCGCCCAAGCTGCCGCCATGCTTGGTGAATGCGGTGCGGACCTCGGCGACGGTGCGGTTGCGGTTGTCGGTCAGGGCCTCGACGATGATGGCGACGCCACCGGGACCGTAGCCTTCATAGCGGATTTCATCGTAATTGGTATCATCGCCGCCGCCGGCGCCACGCTTGATGGCCCGGTCCATGGTGTCCTTGGGCATGTTGACGGCCTTGGCCGCGGTGATCGCCGTGCGCAGCTTGGCATTGGCCGCCGGGTCCGGCTCCGCCTTCGCCGCCACCGTCAACTCACGGATCGCCTTTGAGAAGACCTTGGCGCGCTTGGCATCCTGCGCGCCCTTCCGATACATGATGTTTTTGAATTGGGAATGACCCGCCATTTACCCACGTCCCCAAGGTCCTGTGATAATAAACGGTCTCTATACCATATATAGTGAAAAATGCACGAACAGCCGCACTATCCGCTATCAAGGCAATATGGCAACAATGGGGCGATGTTGAGGGTGCGGTTTTTGGCGCTGTTTTGGCCGCTTCACGCCGGCCCCGTAGCGGCAAGATGGCCGCCGATACGCAGCGGCGCGACGCTGACCGCGAGGCCGGTGGCATCGTCGGTTTCGGCAACAACCCCGCACAGCGTCGCCTCGCCCAAGGCGGGCTTGAGCCGGCTGCCGCGCATCTTGGTGGTGAAGCGCGCGATCGCTCCCGCCTTTTCCATGCCGATCACCGAATCGTAATCACCGCACATGCCGGCGTCGGTCTGATAGGCGGTGCCGCCCGGCAACAACCGGGCGTCGGCGGTGGGCACATGGGAATGGGTTCCCACCACCAGGGACACCCGCCCGTCGAGGAGATTTCCGATGGCCATTTTCTCGCTGGTGGCCTCGCCATGGACATCGACGACGATGGCATCGACGGTGCCGCCAAGGCGATATTTTTCCATCACGGTCTCGACGGCGCGGAAAGGATCGTCCATGGCATCCATGAACAACCGCGTCATGACATGGACAACCAGGACCTTGCGCCCTCCTTGCGTGGTGAAAACCCCGGCGCCATGGCCGGGGGTGCCAGCGGGATAATTATGGGGCCGCAGCAGCCGGTTTTCGCTGGCGATGTAAGGGATGATTTCGTTCTGATCCCAGATGTGATTGCCGCTGGTGATAACATCGGCGCCGGCGGCGAAAAACATCTCGCAGATCTTGCCGGTAATGCCGAAGCCGCTGGCGGCGTTCTCGCCATTGACGACGATGAAATCAAGGCCGAGTTTTTGGCGCAGACCGGGCAGGTTTTCGCACACGACCTCGCGTCCCTTGCGCCCCACCACATCGCCGCAGAATAGGATCTTCATCTGAATAGGATTTTCATTTAGGGGGTGTACTCATGTTGTGATCTTTAGGGTCTCTTTTTCGGTCACGACCCAGTCGAGCTTCTGATCATTGAAATCATGGGGCACTTCCGCGACCTCTTGGGCGCCATAGGCCGCGCCCACCGCCACCACTTCGGCCGCGTCCCGCAACCCCTCGAGGGTGCGGTCGTAATAGCCGCCACCATAACCGATGCGCCAGCCCTTGCGGTCGAAGGCAAGAAAAGGCACCAGGACCAGCTTGGGAGTGAGCACGGGCGCCTCGGGCGGCGGCACCGGGATGTCATAGGCGCCAGGGGCCAACTCCATCCCCGGCCGCCAGCGCCGGAACACCAATGGCTGGTCTTGGCTGACCACCACCGGCAATGCGCAAACCAGACCGCGGCCGTGGAAATGTTCCATCAAGGGACGCACATCCATCTCGTCGCTGTGCGGCCAGTAACCGGCCACCACTTTTGCCGCTTCGGCCGCTTCGCACAATTCGGCGGAACTCAGAAAACGTTCCTTGAACAGTTCCCCTGGGCGGTTACCCAGGGTCTCGGAAGCGGCGCGCCGGGTGATGGCCGCATCGGTTCTCATTGCTGATTTATCGCCGTCGTCCAACCGCATGCCTCCAGCCTGCCTCCGCCTGGGACGGGCCCGGCAATGCGGCCAGCGGGGCGGGACCACCAAGGCCGTCGGCTATGAAATTACCTCTGTGGTCCTACGGTGTAGGTGGGCGCCATATACCGAAACCACGGCTCCGGCAGGGACAGCTCCCTAGAGGATGTATTGACCCCAGGATAATTGCGGCCTAACGCACCCGGCAGTACCCGCCCTCAGGGCTAATTTAGGTCCGCTCGAGCGTGGCTGCAATGTTTTCGATGCGTTCGGCCAAACCATCGATGCCTTCGACCACGGACTTCGGCACGCCCGGCGCCTTACGTCCGGAGCCCTTTTCCAGGGCAGCGATCTCTTCGAACGCCTCCGACAGGTCGTCGGCGATCAGCAAACTCGCCATCACCAGAAGCCGGGTATCGCCGACCTGTCCGACCTCCGCGACCATCTCCGTCACCTTCTTGTCAACATACTCGCCAAGGCGGAGAAGATGGTCCTCTTGGCCGTCATCGCAGGCGATGGAGTAATCACGCCCGTTGATGGTGATGTCGACTTGCGCCACTCAGCCCTCCAACACAGTCTTGAGCCGCCCGATGGCGGCATCCAGGCGGTTGCTAACAGCCTGGTTCGCATCCTTGAGTTCGCTACACAGACGTTGAGACTCCGCCAATGCCTGTGCCATCTCATCATCGCCGCCCGCCAGTTCGGCTTGGGATTTGACCGCCGCCTCGAGGCGGAGGATGGATTTCTCCAGCCGGTCCTTCGCGCTTTCAAGCTCTGTCATGGCTGCAATTCTTTGGCCTTGAACTGTGGATGATTGCCCGCATGG
The DNA here is from genome assembly GCA_036448135.1 of Alphaproteobacteria bacterium. GTDB lineage: Bacteria > Pseudomonadota > Alphaproteobacteria > SMXQ01 > SMXQ01 > JAZFWG01. The sequence continues at coordinate 10,452 of JAZFWG010000045.1, read as the reverse complement.
CAAGCCCACCTGTGTGAAAGTGGCAGGATACGCCGCCCCCGGCGAAGCCGTCAACATACAGCGAGGATCGGAACGCCAAGGCCCCGGTGCGCGCCCCTTGGCGGGCAAGGCGCCCCCCTCATCATGTCACACAAACGTGATGCCGGCGGGCAATCCCGGGATTGCCAGGATACGGTTTTACCCTTATCCTATGCCGAGTTAAGAATCATTCGCATCAAATTTGGAGGGAATGATGAAATACGTGACTTTGGCTTTGGCCTTTGTCCTGGCGGGTTGCACCATAAACATTGACAAGACCTATCCGACCGAACTGGAAATTTGCGCCATGGAGCCGGATATCTTTGATGCCGAACTCTGCGTGCAACAAACCGACGACGATATGTAGAGCACGATCCGGTCAATATTACGCAATTCCCTTAAGCCCGCCGCGGGACAACCCGAAGCGACTGCCCGGTTTGGGGCCCGATTCGGGGTAAGGCGAACACCGCGGCTTGCCCCTTCTTTTTGCATTGGCTAAAAAGCATGGTCCCATAGCTACCGGGCCCGGCCAATGCCCCGCGCCATCACCGTCCACAATCTCGACCACGCCTGCTGCGCGCTGAAAGTGGCCGTGGAGCTTGGCGTCCCCGTCACCCTGTTGAGCCCGCCCCATGGCGCGGGGTATCTCGGCGCCGGATATTTTCTTGCCATGGCCGAACAAGCCAGCGCCGAACACCCCGATGCCGAGGCGAGCTGGATCCTCGATTGCGGCGACGCGCCGGGCCTGGCCTTGGGCGCCTTGGCGCGGGGATGCACCGCCATCCGCTTTACCGGGCCCGCGGCGGTGCGGAAAAAAATCGCCGACATCGCGGCCCAATCAGGCGCGGCCATCGACACCCGCAAATATGAGGTGCTCGATCTCCTGACGGCGGACGACGCCCTAGACGCCGCCCGCGCCTGGCTCGACGGTACCTAGGAGGACAGTCATGGAGCAACGCTTGAGCATGATCACACTGGGAGTGGCGGACCTGCCGCGCGCCGTGGCGTTCTATGAAAACGTGATCGGTTGGAAGGCCGCCCCGAGCCCATCGGAAATTGCTTTTTTTGATCTCGGCGGCATCGTGTTCTCCCTTTATTCGCAGGTTGACATGGCGAAGGACATGAATGCCGCCGCCGATGATGACGGCAAATTCGCCTCAAAGGGCTTCGCTCTCGCCCATAACGTGCGGAGCAAAGAGGACGTCGATGCGATCTTTTCCCGGCTCAAGGACAAGGGCGCGACGATCATAAAGCAACCCGAGGAGGTCTTCTGGGGCGGATATTCCGGTTATTTCTCTGACCCCGATGGCCACGCGTGGGAGGTTGCGTACAATCCACATTGGACCATCGGGAAGGATGGCCGAATCTCAATGACGAAGCACTGATCAGCGCCCACCAATTCCAGATATTCCCGCCCATCACACGTCTCGCGTTGCAAATGGGGCGGCGCTGGGCTATTCAGAAATCGACGTAACCTTGGAGTGGATGGGAGGCTCACATGCGCATCACCCGGCGGGTCAAAAACATCCTCGCCAACTACGAAAGCGACAGTCCGGGCACCAAGGGCAACCTTGCCCGCATCCTCATGAACGGCAAGCTGGGGGGCTCGGGCAATCTTCTGATCCTCCCGGTAGACCAGGGCTTCGAACACGGCCCGGCTCGGAGCTTCGCCCCCAACCCCGCGGCCTATGATCCCCATTACCATTTCCAGATCGCCATCGATGCCGGGCTGTCGGCCTTTGCCGCGCCGCTCGGCATGCTGGAGGCCGGCGCCGACAGCTTCGCCGGCGCCATCCCCACCATCATCAAGCTCAACAGCGCCAATTCCCTGGCGCGGGAAAAAGACGGCGCCGACCAGGCGGTGACCGCATCGGTGGGCGATGCGCTGCGTCTCGGTTGCGCCGCCATCGGGCTTACCATCTATCCCGGCTCCGACGCCGCCTTCGACATGATCGAAGAGGCGCGCGAGCTTGCCGAGGAGGCCAAGGCGGTGGGGCTCGCGGTGGTGATCTGGTCCTATCCCCGGGGCGGCGCGCTGACCCGCGAGGGCGAGACCGCCATCGACATCGTCGCCTATGGCGCCCACATGGCGGCGTTGCTGGGGGCACATATCATCAAGGTCAAGCCGCCGACGGCCCATCTCGAACTCGCCGCCGCCAAGAAGGTCTATGAGGACCGCAATATCCCCATCGCGACCCTGCCCGAGCGCATCGCGCATGTGGTCCAGTCCTGCTTCAACGGTCGCCGCCTGGTGGTGTTCTCCGGCGGCGAGGCCAAGGACCTCGACGGCATCCTGACGGAGATCCGCTCGATCCGCGACGGCGGCGGCACCGGGTCGATCATCGGCCGCAACACCTTCCAGCGCCCCCGCGAGGACGCGCTCAAGCTGCTCGACACCATCATCAAGATCTATCAGGGCAAGGCCTAGACGCTAAGGCCCTACCCCGCGCCGATGGCTTAACGCCGCCATCCCGGGCCATTGATCGGCCGCGCCTGGGCTGGTACATTGCCCCAGCAGCAAATCAATTTATGCTGGGAATTCAAGCAATTAAAAAGGAGATCGGCAGATGCCGAGACCGCAACAGATCGAATGGCCGGACGGCGCCAACATTTGCATGACTTTCATCGTGCCGTGGGAGGTGTGGCCGGAGAATTTCGGAACCCACAAATCCCACCAGCGCACCTCGGGCCATCACATCCCGCCGCCGGGCGCCCCGTTCGAAAAGAGCCTGTCCGCCGTGACCGAGCGCGAATATGGCGACCGGGTCGGGATTTGGCGTCTGCTCGATCTGTTCAAGCGTTACGACATGAAGGTGAGCCTGCTGCTCAACGGCATGAAGGCCGAGGACCTGGGCAAGAAGGAGAACGCCGATCTGGTCGCCGAGATCAAAGAGCAAGGCCACGAATATTCCTCCGAAGGCTATGTCCATGAATATTCCTTCATGTACACCAAGGACGAAGAGAACGAGTCGATCCAGAAGACCATCAAGGCGTTCGAGGACAATGTCGGTGTGCGGCCCTACGGCTATCTCTCGCCGGGCCATTGCCACACCGACAACACCTTGGACCTGATCGAGAAGGCCGGCTACATCTGGTGGGCCGACCCCTTGAACGATGAAACCCCCTACACCCTCGAGGCCAATGGCCGCAAGATCGTGGTCATTCCCTACAACATGTCCGGCTGCCACGACTATTCGAACTATTCCACGGCACGCACGCCACGGGATTTGTTGCAGATCTGGAAGGATCAGTTCGATTACCTCTATGAGGAAGGCGCCAGGGGATATCCCAAGTTCTTCTCCATCAACTTCCACCCCTTCGTCTCGGGTGTGCCCTACCGGGCCAAGATCATCGAGGAGTTCTTCCAGTATGTCCGCGGCCACGACAAGGTGTGGCAGGCGCCGCGCATCGACATCGCCAACTGGATCCTCAAACAGGGTTATTAGGGTCGTGGGCGGGCGGCCGGGGAGCGCCCATATCGAAGAAAGGCCACGGCGAGACCGTGGGGCCTCGCCGCTATGAACACATGACTTTGGGGAGTCCATGACTGACACATCCACAGGCGAAGCAAAGATCAAGGGCGGGCGTTACATCGTCGGCATCGACACCGGCGGCACCTTCACCGACGTCACGGTGCTGACGCCCGACGGCGAGGTCACCATCAACAAGTCGCCGACCACGCCGGACGATTTCTCGCGCGGCGTCATGAACGCGGTCGAAGCCATGGCGGAGTCCCTCGAGATCGATCCGCAGGTCCTGCTCGCCGACGCCATCATGGTCAAGCACGGCACCACGGTGTCGACCAACGCCATGATCACGCGGACCGGCTCCAAGGTCGGGCTGATCGAGACCAAGGGCTTCGAGGACACGCCCTTCATCATGCGTGCCATCGGGCGGGTCGATGGCCTCGACGAGATGTCGATCCGCCACGTCGCCAACGTCACCAAGCCCTTACCCTTCGTGCCCAAATCCCTGGTCCGCGGTGTCTATGAGCGTATCGATTATCTCGGCCGCGTGGTGGTGCCCCTGGATGAGGCGGGGCTGCGTGAGTCATTGCGTGAGTTGGTCGAGGGCGAAGGCATCGAGGCCATCGCGGTCAGCCTCCTGTTCAGTTGGATGAACCCGGCGCACGAGGACCGCATCCGGGAGATCATCACCGAGATGTATCCCGACCGGAACCTTTACGTCACCCTGTCGCACAAACTGGCGCCGGTGATGGGGGAATACGCCCGCACCAACACGGTGATCGTCAACGCCTTCCTCGAGCGCACCATCGACAGCTATGTCGACGGGCTCAAGACCAAGCTCACCGACCGGGGGCTTCGCAAGGACCTCATGATCATGCAGTCCAACGGCGGCATCGTCCGCCCCGAGCAGATGACCGCCGTGGGCAGCCTGCAATCGGGCCCCGCCGGCGGCATGATCGCGACGGAATATGTCGCCAAGTTGCTGGGCCACGCCAACGTCATCACCACCGATATGGGCGGCACCAGCTTCGATGTCGGGCTGCTGACCGACCACACCCTGTCTTACGCCCGCGAGCCCATCGTCGAACGCTACCGGGTGCTGCAGCCGATGATCCAGGTCGAATCCATCGGCGCCGGCGGCGGCACCATCGCCCGGATCGACGCGGTGACAGGCCGGCTTCTGGTCGGCCCGGAAAGCGCCGGGGCCGATCCCGGTCCCATCGTCTACGGCATGGGCGGCGAACAGGTGACGGTGACCGACGCCAATGTGGTGCTGGGCTATATCGATCCGGATTATTTCCTGGGCGGCCGGCGCAAGCTCGACAAGGCGGCGGCGGAGCGCGCCATGAAGCAACAGATCGCCGAGCCCCTCGGCCTTTCGGTGATCGAGGCGGCGGCGGGCATCTTCGATGTGGTCAACTCCAAGATGTCGGATCTCATCCGCAAGCAGGTGGTGCGCGAGGGCCACATCCCCGAGGAATACGCCATCTACGCCTTCGGCGGCGCCGGCCCGGTGCACGCGGCGGCCTATGGCGCCGAGCTCGGCATCGACAAGATCTACGTCTTCCCCACCAGCCCGGTGTTCTCGTCCTTCGGCATCGCGTCGGCGGACGTGATCCACACCACCATGATCACCCGCCACTTCCTGCCGCCCATCGACATGGAGAAATTGAACCAGCTGATCGAGGACATCGAAAGCGGGCTCAGCGACGAGATGGCGGCCGAGGGCTTCGGCGCCGGTGATATCTCGTTCCGCCGCACGCTTTATATGCGTTACGCCCGCCAGATGAACGAGGTCGGCGTTGCCATCCCGACCCAGACACTGACGGCCGACGACCGCGCCACCATCGAGGGCCTGTTCAACAAAAAATACGAGGACATGTTCGGCTCGGGCGCGTCCCATGAAGAGGCCGGCATCGAGATCATCTCCATCGGCATCGACGCCATCGGCGCCACCCCCAAGCCGCAACTGAAGCAGGCCAAGCCGGCCGGCGAGGATCCGGCGGCGGCGAAAAAGGGCACGCGCCAGGCGTACTTCACCGGCTCCGACGCGGGCTGGCGGGATGCCAGCATCTATGATTGTCAAAAGCTCGCGCCCGGCAATATCATGACCGGGCCGGCGATCATCGAGACCCCGTTCACCACCATCGTGGTGCCGGAAGGCAAACGGGCCGAGGTCGATACCTATCTCAACATCGTCATCGAGGGCTAAGGAACTATGTCAGATCAAGATAAGGCGGGGGCTGATAAAGGCAAGACCGGCGGCTATCAGGTTGATCCCATCCGTTACGAGATGTTCGTCCACCGCCTGGTCAACATCACCGAGGAGGGCCGCATCGCCCTGCAGAAGGTCTGCGCCTCGCCCATCGTGGTCCAGGGCGGCGAATGCATGTGCAGCTTCTCAGCCCCCGACGGCACCACCATCATCTCGGCGTCGGGCCATTTGCGGTTCTCGGCCGGCTGCGAGGACGCGGTCAAGAAGGTGATCGAATATTATTCCGAAAATCCCGGCATCAATGACGGCGACCAGTTCTTCATGAACGACCCCTATATCGCCTCGACCCACGTGTACGACGAGATGCTGGTCAAGCCGATCTACCACGGCGGCAAGCTGATCGCCTGGTGTTCCGCCATGACCCACACATCGGATACCGGCGGCATCTTGCGCGGCGGCGCCACCGAGATTTTCCACGAGGGCGTGCGCAGCTGCGGCATCAAGCTGGTGGAAAATGGCAAAATCCGCCTCGACGTGTTCAAGAACCTGACCGAACAGTGCCGCGACCCGGAATATGTCGGGCTCGATCTCAAATCCCGCATCGCCGCCAACAATGTCTGCGCCCGCGGCTTCTTGCAACTGATCGAAAAATACGGCGCCGAATTCGTCCAGACCGCGTGCAGGAAGCTCCATGAGGATTCCGAGTCGATGGCCCGGGCGCGCCTCACGTCGCTGCCCGACGGCACCTGGCGGGCCACCAATTTCGGCTGCTCGACCGATCTCAAGACCGGCGGCGCCAAGGTGTTCCAGGTGGTCTGCACCATGACCAAGCAAGGCGACGAGATCACCTTCGACTACACCGGCACCAGCCCGCAAAGCGACGACGCCAACAACTCCACCTATGTCGGCACCTGGGGCCAGCTGTTCGTGGCACTGACCAGCCAGCTGTTCTGGAACATTACCTGGAACGGCGGCATGACCAAGCCGGTGACCATGACCATCCCCGAGGGCACCCTGAACAACTGCCGCTATCCCGCGGCCTGCGGCGGCGCGCCCGGCGTCGGCAATTTCACCACCCAGACCGCGTCGGCCTGCATCGCCAAGATGCTCTATGCCGCGGGGCTCGATCACGACGTCAACGCCTCGCTCTATGGCGCCGGCTCCGGCGGCGGCGGCTCCAACTCCGGCGGCATCGGCGCCATGTATGGCGGCCACAACCAGCACGGCCTGCCGGTCGGTCAAGGGCTCTATGACCGCCATGCCCACGGCTTCGGCGCCGCGCCTTACCGCGACGGGGTTTCCACCGCCGGCCACATGAACAACCCCACCGTCGGCATCTCCGACATCGAGAACATCGAGCTGCAATACCCGTTGCTCTATCTCAGCCGCAACCACATGACCGACAGCGGCGGCTTCGGGAAGTACCGGGGCGGGCTGGGCCTGCAGCGCATCATCATGGCCTACGGCACCGACGACCTCACCGTGAACTATTCGCCCTATCACGGCATCCCCGGCGGCTGGGGCATGTTCGGCGGCTATCCCATGGGCATCGGCGGCAACAAATACCTGCTCGACGCCGACAACATCAAGGACGAGCTCGCCAAGTCCCGCTATCCGGTGACCCACGACGACTTCGCCGCCATGGGCGAGGCGGTGACCCCCGACTTGGCCGCCTTGAAGCGGCTTTCCGTGCCCGAAGGCGGCTTGATGTTCGACCCGGTCGGCGTTGGCTCAGGCTATGGCGATCCCATCGACCGCGACCCCGAAAAGGTCCTGCAAGACGTCAAGGACCAGGCGGTGTCGGCCAAATTCGCCGATAAGATCTATGGCGTGGTGTTCGCGAATGGCGGCACATCGGTCGACGAAAAGGCCACCGAGACCTGCCGCGCCGGGATTAGGGCCTTACGCCTTGCCGCCGCCGAGCCGGTCGGGCCCCGGGGCAAGACCACCAACCAGGCGCCGGAGCCGGGCGAGACCTTGGTCCGCATCCACGAATATATCCACGTGGTGCGCCACGGCACCGACGCCCCGGTGTGCGAATGCCGCAAGTGCCACCACAATTTCGGCCCGGCGACGGAAAACTACAAACTGGGCTCGGTCCGCATCGTGGTCGACAAGGACGAGTTGACCGAGATGCCGCTGCCCGCCGGCAAGAAGTCACTGGCGCTGTTCGCCAATTACTATTGCCCGGGCTGCGCCACCGCGCTCGACGTCGAAGCCCATTGCCCCGCGCTCGAGGGCGACAAGATCGAGCCGATCTGGGATATCCAGCCCGACATGAAAAGCCTGGAAAAGACCGCCACCGCGCCAGGACGCCACCACCGCGCCCAAGCCGCGGAGTAACCCGCCCCCTCAGAAAGACAGGATACAGGATGAGCGATACCCAAGAATTCGACGAAGAAGTCGATGTGGTGGTGGTGGGCTACGGCTTCGCCGGCGGCGTCGCGGCGATCGAGGCCGCGGACGGCGGCGCCAAGGTGATGCTGGTCGAAAAAATGCCCGATCCCGGCGGCATCTCGATCTGCTCCCACGGCGCGGTGTGCGCGACCCGCAACCCCGAGGGCGCCTTCGAATATCTCAAGGCCACCAATGCCGGGCGCACCCCGGATGATGTGCTGAGGACCCTGGCCGAGGGCATGACCGAGCTCGAGGCCTATGTGCGCGAACTCACCGAGATCACCGGCGCCGAATTCTTGATCCGCGACCGCGGCGGCAATTACCCGCTGCCGGGCGAGGACGCGTTCTATTACACCCAGATCACCTCGGTGCCCAATTTCGACACCGCCCAGTTCTACCCCCAGGTCAAGGGCCGCCCTGGCGGTCCCATGGTGTTCTACGTGTTGCAGAAGAACGTCGAGAAGCGCGGCGTCGATGTGCGCCTGGGCACGCCGGTAAAACGCCTGCTGCGCAATGGCGACCGTGAAGTGTCCGGCGTGGTGATCGAGACCGCGGACGGCGATATCCGGGTCAAGGCCAAGCGGGGGGTGATCCTCGCCTGCGGCGGCTTCGAGGGCAATCCGGAGATGCAGCGCCAGTACTGGCAGATGACGCCGGTGCAGACCGCCGCCAACCGCGCCAACACCGGCGACGGCATCCGCATGGCCCAGGAGTTCGGCGCCGAACTGTGGCATATGTGGCATTTCCACGGCTCTTACGGCTTCCGCCATCCCGACCCCGAGGCCTATCCCTACGCCATCCGGATGAAACGCTTCCCCGACTGGATCCCCGGCAAGGAGAAGCGCGCCGTGGTGCAGGCGGCGTGGATCCTGGTCGACCAGACCGCACACCGCTTCATGAACGAGCTTCCGCCCTATGTGCAGGACACCGGCGCGCGCCCGTTCGAGGTGTTCGACCCGGTCACCCAGACCTTCCCGCGCATCCCCGCCCACATGATCTTCGACGAGCTTGGCCGGCGGCGTTACCCCATGGGCAACCCGGCCTACAACGACCGCGAGGTGGATTACCAGTGGAGCGCCGACAACCTCAAGGAGGTCGAGGAAGGCATCTTGAAACGCGCCGACACGGTTGCGGAGCTCGCCGAACTCATCGGCCTCGATGGCGACGTGCTGGAGGACACCGTGGCGCGCTGGAACGGGTTCTGCAAGGCCAAGGCCGACACCGAGTTCAGCCGCCCCGCCGGCACCATGATGATGCTGCGCCGCCCGCCCTATTACGCCGGCGAGATCTGGCCCTTGATATCGAACACCCAGGGCGGCCCGGTGCACAATTCCAAACAGCAGATCATCGACGTCAACGGCGATGCCATCCCGCGGCTCTACGCCGCCGGCGAGCTGGGCTCATCGTTCGGCCATTTGTACCTGGCCGGCGGCAACATCGCCGAATGCTTCGTCACCGGGCGTATCGCCGGCCGCGAAGCCGCCGCGCTTTCATCGTTGGAAACATAAATCAAGCCCGCCATTCCGGGCCCGAGCCAGGGGAAGTACCGATGCCGGTGATCGAAGCCAATGGGAATACCCTCGCCTATGTGGATGAAGGCCCCGATGTGGACCCGGGTAAGGCGCCGGTCTTGCTCCTGATCCATTCGGAGGGTGCCAACTCCTATATGTGGCGAGAACAGATCGCCGCCTTGCGCGGCCGCATCCGCTGCATCGCGTTCGACTGCCCGAGCCACGGTGACAGCTCCGACAACGGGGACTTCTCGCTCGCCGAAGTCGCCGCCACCCTCAAGGCCGGGCTCGACGCGCTGGGCGTCGAGCAATGCCATATCCTCGGCCTCGCCATGGGCAGCCTCATCGCCATCGAGATAGCCGCGCGCTGGCCCGGCCAGGTGCGCTCGCTGATCCTCGCCGGCGCCTCGGCGCGGCCCCGCGACGGCGCCGAGGACGAGATTTACGCCATCCGCGAAGCGGTGGCCTATATGTCCATGAAGGAGTACGGCGGCCAGTATTCCGGCAATCTGTTGATGCCGACGACGGCGTTCGACCAGTTGGACGAATTGGCCGATGCCGTCGCCAAGGTCGCCTCCAAGGCCTATGTGGCAACGGTGCGCGCGGTGCTGACCAACGATTGCACCGATGCGCTGGCCGAGATCAAGGCGCCGACCCTGGTCGTGATTGGCGACGAGGACGACGTGACACCCATGGCGGAAGCGGAATTGATCGCCGGGCGCATCGAGGGCGCCAAAATCCAAACCATCGCCGGCGCCGGTCATCTCGCCAACATCGACCAGCCGGCAAGCTTCAACGCCGCGGTCGCCCAATTCCTCGAGGGTCAGGGCGCGGGGTAGGCTCC
>JAZFWG010000044.1:0-5550 GCA_036448135.1 Alphaproteobacteria bacterium | reverse complement strand
CAAATCCATATTATGTGTATGTCCGTTTCATTATCTGTTTTGGCCGCTAGCTTTTAGCTCTCGGCAATGAGTTTTTCGGTTTCACTTCGCGCCAATGCATCGGCTTCGAACACATCGGCAAGGGTTTTGAGCGACTTTCGTGGAACCAGCTCCAGGGTTCGTTCGACCAGGCGGGCGATATCGAGAAAACCGACTCTTCCATTCAAAAACCCGTGAACCGCAACCTCATTCGCGGCATTCAGCACCGTGGGGGCGCCGTTGCCATCAGTTAGTGCAGCCCGTGCCAACTTCAAGGCCGGAAACTGCCCGGTGTCGGGTGACTGGAAGTCGAGCCTACCGATCTCGGCAAGATCGAGGCGCGCCACCGGCGCCGTCATGCGCCTGGGCCAGGCCAGCGCATAGGCAATCGGAGTGCGCATGTCGGGAACGCCCATCTGGGCGAGGACGGAACCGTCCTTATAGGCCACCATGGAATGAACGACCGACTGGGGGTGGACCAGAATCTCGATACATTCGGCGGACACAGGGAACATGTAATCGGCCTCGATCAGTTCGAGTCCCTTGTTCATCATCGTTGCCGAATCTACCGATATCTTGGCCCCCATGTCCCAATTGGGGTGAGCCACTGCCTGGGTGGGTGTCACCTTCTCCATGGCGGCATAGTCGAAATTCAGGAATGGGCCACCCGAAGCGGTGAGGATAATGCGCTCGACGGCATCACAGTTGTCGAAATCGAAGACCTGGAAGATGGCGCTGTGTTCCGAATCCACCGGCAGAAGCGTAGCTCCGCTTTTTTCGACTTCGGCGGTCATCAAATCGCCGGCGCAAACCATGCATTCCTTGTTGGCGAGGGCGACCGTGCCACCGCGCCGAACCGCCGCCAAGGTCGCCTCAAGGCCCGCGGCTCCGACGATCGCCGCCATCACCCAATCGGCATCCAGGCTGGCGGCATCGACCAGGGCTTTGGCACCGGCAGCGGCCTTCACACCGGTGCCGGCCAAGGCATCCTTGAGATCCCGGTAACGGTCCTGATCGGCAATCACCGCGAGGGCGGGTTGTAATTCCCGTGCCTGTTTGGCCAGGTTATCGACATCGGTGTTGGCGGTTAGCGCCACGACCTCGTAAAGGTCCCGGCGGCGGCGGATGAGATCCACGGTGTTGCAACCCACCGATCCAGTGGAGCCGAGTATGGTGATTCGGCGCTCCTGGATTGCCTCCACGGGAACGGGTTGGTTGAAGGTCACAGCCATATTTTCTTTCCCGCCCCCGTCGCAAGATAAAGCAGTGCCAGAGCCGGCGCCGCAGCAAGAAGCCCATCGAGGCGGTCAAACATACCGCCATGGCCAGGGATCAGGCTACCGGAATCCTTGACACCAAAATGGCGCTTGATCTTCGATTCGACAAGGTCCCCGGCTTGCGTCACCAGGGCGAGAGCGGCACTGATGGCGATAAACAGCCAAAAACCGCGCAATTCAATCCATGTTCCTGCTACCAACGCCCCCATCGAGGCACAAAATAGCCCTCCGAATAGGCCAGCCCAGGTCTTGTTCGGACTGATGACCGGGGCCAGGCGCGGCCCACCGACGGCCCGGCCGACCAGGAACCCCCCCGTATCCATTGCCCATACCACGCCGAGAAGCCAAAACAACGTCGCCCGGCCGAATTCCGGCTCGCCGCGCAGCCAGACCATCGCGACGGCCGGGATGCCGATATAAAGGACGCCGGCGGCGCTCCACAACGGATGGATATGGTCGTTCCACCGTGCTGCGCCATAGCTGAGTGCGGCGCCCGCCAATATCGCCAGCAGGGCCATGGGATAATCCCCGTACGCCGCGACGGCGACGATGGCGATGGCGGCCAGCGCCGGGACCGCGGCACTTCTATTGCCCACGCCACCGCACATTGCGTCCCATTCGCGGGCCAAGAGCAATGTCACCAGGGCCAGCACAATATGGAAGGCCGGGGCGCCGGCATAAACGATACCGAGCACCAACGGCACCAGAATTGCGGCCGACGCCACGCGCGCCCAAGCATTGGTGTGATCATGATCAGCCACTGGATGCGCCGTAACGCCGCTCCCGCCGGCAGAACTCATTGATCGCGTCTTCAAGCTCGCTTTTGGTGAAATCCGGCCACAGCGTATCCATGAAGACGAGTTCAGCGTATGCCGATTGCCACAGAAGAAAGTTGCTCAGGCGCATTTCGCCACCTGTCCTGATGACGAGATCGGGATCCGGAATTCCCGCGGTGGTAAGATGGTTGGCGAATGTCTCTTCATCGATCGCCGCGGGGTCGATATCCTTGTCGAGGGCTTTAGAAACAAGACGGCGCGCCGCCGAGGTGATTTCCTGACGCCCGCCATAGTTCAAGGCCACGGTCAGGTTAAGGGCCTTGTTGTCCTCGGTCCGGCTCTCGGCCTCGGTGATGAGGTCGACGATGTCAGTGGGCAGGCCATCGCGTTCACCGATAACCTGAAGGCGCACGCCACGGCTATGGAATTCCGCGAGCTCGCCATGCAGATAGCGGCGCAGCAACCCCATAAGGTCATCCACTTCCGACGCCGGGCGCTTCCAGTTCTCCGAAGAAAATCCGTAAAGGGTCAGATAGGAAATGCCGAGTTCAAATGCGCCCTCGACGGCGCGGCGCACGGCCTCGGCGCCCTGCTTATGGCCGACCGCGCCCGGCAAGCCCCGAAGCTGCGCCCAACGGCGGTTGCCATCCAGAATGATAGCGACATGGACCGGCGGAGGATTGATCTCTTGTTGCGAAGGAGTAAGCGGCATGAAAATTAAAACTGCATGATTTCTTTTTCTTTCCCGCTCGCCACCTCTTCGACTTGCTTGATGTGGCTATCGGTCAAGCCTTGAATTTCCTCCATCCATGCGTGGTGTTCGTCTTTGGAAATTTCGCCCGCTTTTTCCATATGCTTCAGATTGTCCATGCCGTCGCGGCGCACGTTACGGACCGATACCCTCGCTTGCTCGGCGTATTTGCTGGCAACCTTCACCAGCTCGATACGGCGCTCCTCGGTGAGTTCCGGGATCGGCACGCGCACGATCTGGCCATCGCTGGAAGGATTGAGGCCAAGACCGGAATCGCGAATGGCCTTCTCGACGGCCGTGACCTGGGACGTATCCCAAACATTGACGGTCAAAAGCCGGGCTTCCGGCACGCTAACGCTGGCGACCTGATTGAGTGGCATCTCGCTGCCGTAGGCGGGAACAACCACCCGGTCAAGCAGGCTCGCCGAAGCACGTCCCGTACGCAAGCCGGAGTATTCGGACTTCAGGACCTTGACCGCACCATCCATGCGGCGTTTCAAATCATCGACATCCGGATCAGCCATCTTCAACCCTCATCACTTGACGATTGTGAATCTGTCCTTGCCTGTCACCACATCGGCAAAAGCTCCGGAATTGTGTACTGAAAACACCAAAATAGGAATATTATTCTCGCGGGCGAGCGACACGGCGGACGCGTCCATGACCTGCAGGTCTCCCGACAGGATTTCGTGATAGCTCAGCTCATCGTAGCGTTTGGCGTCTTTGACCTTCATGGGATCGGCGCTGTAGACGCCATCGACCTTGGTGCCCTTGAACAAGGCGTCACATCCCATCTCCGCCGCACGCAATGCCGCCGCCGTATCGGTGGTGAAATAGGGGTTTCCTGTCCCCGCCGCGAAGATCACCACCCTGCCCTTCTCCATATGGCGCAGGGCGCGGCGGCGGATATAGGGCTCGCACACGGAGGTCATGGTTATGGCGGAAAGCACCCGGCATGGCACGCCCTGATGCTCGAGCGCGCTTTGCATGGCAAGGGAATTGATCACCGTCGCCAGCATGCCCATGTTGTCGGCGCTGACCCGTTCGATACCGTCGGCCATGCCGGCCAAACCGCGGAAGATATTGCCGCCACCGATGACCAAACAGGTCTCTATGCCCATGGCGTGGACCGCGCCCACATCTTCGGCGATGCGGACCACGGTCGCGGAATCGAGGCCGAATTCCTGCGAACCCATCAGGGCTTCGCCCGAAATCTTGAGCAACACGCGCCGATGCTTGACGTCAGAGGGCATGCCCCTCTCCCCTCAACCGCTCGCTCCACCCACCACTTTGGCTATGGCCACGATGGGATGGACGGACCACCGGCACCATTGATCGCATGACTCTAGCCTGCCAACTGCGCCGTAACTTCATTCAGCGGCGAGGTCACTCTCCTCGCGCTCGACCCCCTCGCCAAGCTCGAAGCGGACATAGCCCACGATTTTGATCTCGGCGCCGGTATCGGAGGCGACGCGGCCAATGGCTTCCGACACCTTGACCTCGTTGTCGATCACGAACGCCTGCTCGAGCAGCACGATATCCTGGTAGAACTTGCGCAAACGGCCCTCGACCATTTTGGCGATGATGTCGTCGGGCTTGCCGCTGTCCTGGGCCTGTTCCATCAGGAGCTTGCGCTCGCGCTCCAATAGGTCCTTATCAAGGGATTCGATGGTGACCGCCTGGGGGTTGGCCCATGCCACATGCATGGCGATCTGCTTGGCCAATTCCACAAGTTCTTCGCCACCCTTGGAGGATTCAAGGCCAACGATGACCGCGATCTTGCCGAGGTCCGGCGCCATTGCATTGTGGATATAACTCGCGACCACGCCTTGGCTTACTGACAAGGCTTGTGCCCTGCGCAACTGGAGATTTTCACCAATTCTACCAACGAGTTCCGTCAACATATCACCAACGGTGCCGGCGGAATTGGGATAGGCCATGGCCTTGAGCTTTTCCAGATCGCCGCCGGCATCCAGGGCCAGTTCGGAAATCGTCCTGACGAAGCCCTGAAAATCTTCGTTTCGCGCAACGAAATCCGTCTCGGAGTTGATTTCGACGAGGACGCCGGTGGTGTCCTTGGTCACCGCCGCCACCAGCCCCTCGGCGGCGGTGCGGCCGGCCTTTTTCGATGCCGCGGCCAGCCCCTGCTTGCGCAGCAGATCCACCGCGGCCTCGAGATCGCCGCTGGTCTCGGTCAAGGCTTTCTTGCAATCCATCATGCCGGCGCCGGTCTTTTGCCGCAGGTCTTTTACCAACGCCGCTGTAATCTCGGCCATCGATCAGGCCCCTTCTTTCGGCTTCGTTTCGGTCTTGGGCTTCTTAGCCGCGGCTGGCTTCTTGGCCGCAGGCTTTTTGGCGGCGGCTTTCTTCGCCGCAGGCTTCTTGGCGGCGGCTGGCTTCTTGTCCTCGGGTTTAGCCGGAGCCGGGGTCTGGACCGCCTCTTCCGCCTCGGGGGCCGCGGCCTCCGTAGCCGCATCATCCTTGGCCGCCTCAGGGACTGCTTCCTTGGCAGCTTCCGGTTCGGCTTGCTTGGCCGCCTCAGGGACTGCTTCCTTGGCAGCTTCCGGTTCGGCTTGCTTGGCCGCCTCAGGGATTGCTTCCGTGGTGGCTTCCGGTTCGGCTTGCTTGGCCGCCTCAGGGATTGCTTCCGTGGTGGCTTCCGGTTCGGCTTGCTTGGCGGCCCCAGGAACAATCTTCGAGGCGATCTTCGAAGCAAGCTTTGATAGAA
>JAZFWG010000043.1:0-5434 GCA_036448135.1 Alphaproteobacteria bacterium | reverse complement strand
CGGCCCAACGCCGCTTCGAGGCGTTCGCGCTCGGCGGGGATGCGGGCGGCGGCGGCCATCTGGTGGCGTTTGGCGTTTTCATTGTTGATGACCATGACGTCGCCGGCGACCCGAACCTTGTGGGAATGGTTGCCGGGCGGCATCCCCAGGGTCGAGATCACCCGGGGCGCCGTCAGGTCCGAGATGTCGATGATAGAGGTCCCGTGGGGCGGGTCCATATGGCCGATGAAGGCGAGATTGCCCTGGGTCACGACCTGGCCGCCACCGGGGATATCGATATGGCCGATACGTTTGACGTTATGGGCGACGACGCCGTCCGGTGCTACATCCATGATCCGCTCCTTAGATTCGTTTCAAGTTCCTTGGTTTATAACACCTCGGAGATCGACAGGCCGGTCTTGACCGGCATATTGCGGCCGGCGATCCATTCCGTTTCCTTGCGCGGGCTGTCGCCGCCGACATTGAAGCTGGTCCGGCCCAGCCCCTCGATCTCGATCTCGATCTCATCGCCCGGATTCACCGGGCCGAGGCCGGTGTGAAAGGTGCCGGTGGCGATGACGTCGCCGGGCTGAAGCTGGATGAACTTGGAGAGCCAGGCGATCTGGGCGGGGATGTAATGGGCCATGTCGGAGGTGTTGTAGTCCTGGCGGGCCTCGCCACCGACCCAGGATTTGACCTGGAGATTGTGGGGGTCGGGGACCTCGTCGGCGGTGGTGATCCACGGCCCGCAGGGGGCGAAGCTGTCCTGGCCCTTGGGCAGGAACTGGCTGCGCCGGGTCAGCCCCCGGGCCGAGATGTCGAAGAACGGCACATAGCCGAAGATGTAATCCATGGCGTCGGCCTCGGCGACATTGTGGGCGTGCTTGCCGATGACGAAGGCGAGTTCGGCTTCCGGGTGATGCACGGCGACGGACTCGATGTCGCGCAGGATCACGGTGCCGCCGGGGCCGACCAGCTCCGGCGCCTTGTGGAAGAACTCGGGCGGCAGCATTTCCTTGGTGCGGTCGGGGCGATCGAGATAATTGACGAAGGCGGCGAGGCAGCGCGACGGCCGCGGCACCGGCGCCAAAAGCTTGACGTCGGCCAAGGGAATACCGCCCTCGCCCGCAGCCAGGGTCTCGATCTCGCCACGGTAGGTGGCGAAATTGCCGATCAGTTCCTCCATCACCCGTTGCGGGCCGCGCTCGTCCCGGTAGCTGATGACGTCGCTGACATCGGCCACCACATCGCCATCCTTCAAAACACCGATGCGGTCATCATTGAAACGTAGAATTTTCATGGGGCTCTCCTTTGGTTTTCTTATTGCGGGTCAAGGCCGGGCCATCGGCCGGCATCAGTATTTGGTTTCCGGGGGCAGGACGACGCAGGCCTCGGGGCTGAATCGCAGGAAGACCTTGTCGCCCTTGTTGATCTCCATGGTCTGGTCAACCCGGGCGCGGACGGTGCGGGTGCCGACCACAATCTGACAATCGATCGAATCGCCAAGGAATACCGCCTTTTCCACCTCGCCTTCGAGCATATTGCCGCCGCCATCGCCGCGCTGGGGAGATGCCTTCATGCTTTCCGGCCTGACCGCGAGGCGGGCCTTGGCGCCCTTGGCCATGGTGGCCGGAATCGGGCAATGGAACCTGCCCTCGGGGGTCTCGATCACGCCCGGGCCGGCGCCACCATTCTCGGCGACCGCGCCATCGAAGAAATTGACCTGGCCGACGAACTGGGCAACGAAGGGGTTGGCGGGCTTGAGATAGAGCTCCCGCGGCGCGGCCTCTTGCAAAATCTTGCCGTTCAGCATCACCGCGATGCGGTCCGACATGGCCAGCGCCTCCAACTGGTCATGGGTGACGTAAAGGGTGGTGATGTTGAGCCGCCGTGTCAGGTCCATGATTTCGATGCGCAAATCCTCGCGCAGCTTGGCATCGAGATTGCTCAAGGGCTCATCCAGCAACAACACCTCGGGCCGGGATACCAGGGCGCGGGCCAAGGCGACGCGCTGTTGCTGGCCGCCGCTGAGATAGGGCGCGGGGCGGTGGGCGAGATCCTCCATCTTCACCATTGCGAGCGCCTCCATGACCCGGTCGGCGCGCTCGGCCTTGGGAACGCCGGACTTCCTTTGTTTCAAGGGGAACACCACGTTCTTGAACACGGTCATGTGGGGCCAGATGGCATAGGATTGAAACACCATGGAGATGGGACGCTGATTGGTGGGGATGGAGATGCCGGGCCCTGAGACGACGCGATCGCCGATGCGGATTTCGCCTTCATTGGGATGTTCGAGACCGGCGATGCAGCGCAAAGTCGTCGACTTGCCGCAGCCCGACGGCCCCAACAGGGTGTAGAATTCGCCCGGCTTGACGTCGAAGGACAGATTTTTCAGCGCATCGACATCGCCATCGTGGGAGGCGAAGGTTTTGCGCAAGCCGGTGATCTTGACTTCCATGGCATCAACCCTGTTGTTCGCTGATGCGGACGATGAAGCGCCGCATCATGAGGGTAAGCGGGATCAACACCAGGATCATCAACACCCCCAACGCCGACGACAAGGACGCGGTGCCTTCATCCCAATATTCCCACAACAGAACCGAGAACACCTCGCTGTCGCGGCTCGCCAGCATCAGGGGAATGGAGAAGGAGCGCATGCTGTGGACCGCGACCCACACCCAGCCGGCGGCGAAGGCCGGAAACACCAACGGCAGGGTGATGGTGAACAGGGTCTTCATGGTGGTGGCGCCGGACACATAGGCGGCTTGTTCCAGCTCCTTGTGGATCTGCATGATGGCGCTGTTCATCAAGCGCGTGCCGAACGACACATAGGCCACCACCAGCCCGATCACCATGAGCCACAACGACCCGTATATGCCGAGATATTTCAAGGGCGGGCTTAAGTACGCCATGATCAGGGCGAGCGCAATGACGATGCCGGGGATGGCATGGGGGACGAACATCAGGCTGTCCAACAACCCCCTGCCCCGGACCTCGCTGCGGACGATGGCCCAGGACGCGATGAAGGCGAGTATCATGGTCGCCGTCGCCGCCACCAGCATCAACACCACGGTGTTCCACACCACATGGAGGACCCGGTCGGTTTCGAACACTTCCTCGTAATTGGCCCAGGTCAGCAGATTCAGGGCCTCGAACGACGGTACCCGGTAGCTCGGCAGGAACGACGCCCAGGCCAGGATGGCGAAGGGCGCCACCACCGCCAGCAGGAAATAGAGGATAAACATGCCGAGCGCGGTATAGCGCCATTTGCCGATGGAGATGACCCGGGGGCGGAAGCCCTTGCCGGTGACGGTGGAGAACCGTTCCGACTGGCGCACGATGCGGCGATAGGCGATCAGCAGGAAAACCATCAGGATCATGTAGCTGACCCCGAACACCGCGGCCAGACCGTAATCCAGCGGCGCCTGGATGCGGGTGGTGAAATAAATCAGCGTGCTGAGGACGAAGATGCCGGCGGGCAGCCCCACCGCCAGCGGCGCCTCGAAGGATTCCATGGACGAGATGAAGCTGTACATGCCGGCCACCAGGATGGCGGGCATCAACGCCGGCAGGGTGACCTGGAAGAAGGTGGCGACGGCGCCGGCCTTGGCGGTCCGCGCCGCCTCTTCCAACGCCGGGTCCATCATGCGGAAGGCGCCCACCACCATCAGGAACACCGTGGTCACGCCGCGAAGGCCGTCGAGATAGATCAGCCCCCCCACCGTATAGATGTTGATGGGCCCTTCGGCCATCTGCACCCCAACCAAGGCGAACAGGTCCCGCAATATCACATTGAGGGCGCCGATCTTGGGCGACAGCAAGAGCGTCCAGCCCAACGCGAACAGCACCCCGGGGATGGCCATGGGGATCAGGATCAGGGTCCAGGCCAGGTTGCGGAACGGCATGTCAGTGCGTTCGATCAACCAGGCGAACACCACCGCGATGGCCACGGTGATGACGGTGCCGACGGCGGCGAGCCACAGCGTCGTCCCCAACGCCTCGTAGAACAGGGGCATGGAGAAGGCAGTGGTGTAGTTATCAAGGGTCCAGCCCTCGGGCACCGAGGGATGGCCTTCGAGAAAGCTGTTGATGAGCAGGCGGATCACCGGCACCAGGACCAGAAACAACACCAACGCGATCACCGCGATGACGGCGGCGTTGCTTCTGATCCGCGACCATGGCACCCCAAGACGGGCCCAGGGGCCGCCGCGGGCCAAATCGCTGGGGCTCATGATCCGCCCCTTATCCGATCCTTAACCGGCTCCTATTTCTTCCGCTTCTTCTTTCTTCTTTTGCTTCTCTTGGCCTTGGGGAAGCCCCAGGCGGCGACGATCTCGCCCGCCGCCTCGGTCTCGCGCGCGCCGGCGAATTCCCATCCGCCCCAAACCAGCTTGGCGCCGGCATCCTTGATCATCTTCGCCGATACCGAACCCTTGATGAAGGGCGAGCTTCGGCCCTGGATGTGATAGTGCTTCTGGCCGTCCTTCGAGGCCAGGAATCCCGCCAGCAGGATGGCGGCATTGGGGCTTTTCGAGCCTTTCATCAGCGCCAGGGCCTCGCCGATCTGGATCGGCAGATCCGGCGTGACGACAAATTTGAGGGGAGCGGTGGGATCACGCCGGTGCACATTGATCAGGCCATGGAGGCCGAGACCACAGCCCATGGCAACTTCACCGGCGCCGATCTTGGTCACGGTCGCGGTCTGGCCCGAGGACCACATCGGCTTGTTGGCCTTGAGCTTCTTGTGATAGGCGATGGACTTGTCCTTGCCCCATCCGGCCCACAGGCCGGTGAAGGTACGGGGACGGGTCAGGACCGCGAAATTGCCCTTCCAGTAGGGATCGAGGCAGTCGGCCCAGCCCTTGGGGATGCGGTCCTTGGGCACCAGCTTGGTGTTGTAGACGATGCCGTATTTGCTGAAGCCGGAGGCGACGAAATTGTTGTCGGGGCTGATCACGGCCTTGTTGAGGCCGGGGAAAAGCTTGGCCCATGGTACAGCGATGACCACGCCGGCCTTGACATATTGGGTCCTGAGCTCGCCGGAAACATTGACCAGATCATGGGCGACGACGCCGGCGATGGATTCGTTCAGGATGCGCTCGCGGCTGGCCAGGCCCCGAACCCGGGTGGCCTTGACCTTGATGCCGTATTTCTTCTTGAACGCCTTGGTCAGGGCCTTGCGCAACTTCTTGCGCCAGGACGCCGCGATCCGGACCGAGCCTTCCTTCTTGGCAAGGGTCTTGATCTCATCGAGGGTCTTGCCGACCTTGGCGGCGGACGCGGGTTCCGACCACACACTCCCCATGAAGGCGAGGGCGGTAAAGGCAACGACACACATCTTCGGAAACTGTTTCATCGCTGATCTCCCCAAATTATTATTTCGGCACCATGGGCGCCCACTTTTTGATAGGCGTCATTAAGACGCCTTCCGGCCTTAAGGTCCAGTCTATTCTAG
>JAZFWG010000042.1:0-7362 GCA_036448135.1 Alphaproteobacteria bacterium | reverse complement strand
GGCGCTGTCGACGTGCATTCTGTTGATGCTTGGCGTCTTCCGCCAAAGCTGCAGCGCCCGGTTCATGTGTTTGCTGAGTGCAGTGGTGCTCGCCATGATCCTGATCCTGGTGTTGGCGATCCCGGCGGGACCCCAACTCGGCTTCGGCGGCATGTTCATCTTCGATGGTTTCGCCAAGTTCACCAAGGTCTTGGTGCTGATCGGCTCGATCTTCGCCATCATCATGTCGCTCGGCTATATCGAACGCGAGGACATGGCGCGGTTCGAATATCCGCTGCTGTTCCTGTTCGCGGCCTTGGGCATGATGATGATGATCTCGGCCAACGATCTCATCGCGCTCTATCTCGGCCTCGAATTGCAAAGCCTGTCGCTTTACATCATCGCCGCGTTCCGGCGCGATTCGACCCGTTCCACCGAGGCCGGGCTCAAATATTTCGTTCTCGGCGCGCTGTCATCGGGCATGCTGCTTTACGGCGCGTCACTGGTCTATGGTTTCGCCGGTACCACCGATTTCGCCGGCCTGGCCAAGGTTTTGGCCGGGACCGAGCCCGCGATCGGCGTCGTCATCGGGCTCGTCTTTATCGCCGCCGGGCTCGCCTTCAAGGTTTCGGCGGTGCCGTTCCACATGTGGACCCCCGATGTCTATGAGGGCGCGCCGACGCCGGTGACCGCCTTTTTCGCGGTGGCGCCCAAGATCGCCGCGGTGGCGCTTCTGGTCCGGGTGATGATGGGGCCGTTCGGCGGCCTCATGGACCAATGGCAGCAGATCATCGTCGTGCTCGCGGTCGCTTCGATGTTGCTGGGCGCGTTTGCCGCCATCAATCAGCGCAACATCAAGCGGCTGATGGCCTACAGCTCCATTGGCCATGTCGGCTATATCCTGATCGGCCTTGCCGCCGGCACCGAGGCCGGGGTGCGCGGCGTGCTGATCTATCTGATGATCTATCTGTTCATGACCGCCGGCACCTTCGCCTGCATTCTCACCATGCGCTTCCAGGACCGCATGCTGGAGGATATCGACGATCTGGCGGGCCTCGCGCGCACCAGGCCGGCGCTCGCCGTGGTCTTGGCGGTGTTCATGTTCTCCATGGCGGGCATACCGCCGCTTGGCGGGTTCTTCGGCAAGCTGTTCGTGTTCATGGCGGCGATCGATGCCAAGCTCTATGCCTTGGCGGTCATCGGGGTGCTGTCCAGCGTGGTGGCGGCCTTCTACTATCTGCGCATCGTCAAGATCATGTATTTCGATGATCCGGCGGAGCCGTTCGACCGGCCCGTGGGCCGCGAGATCAGCCTGATTCTCACCGGGACGGGATTGTTCATTGCCTTCTTCGTCATTATCCAGGCGCCGTTGCTGGCGGGCGCGGCGGCGGCGGCCAAGTCCCTGTTCGCCGGTTAGCGGCATAGGCCATGACCGAAGCGCCGAAGCTCGACCGTTTCTATCGGTTGGTTGCCCTGGGTGAGGTCGGCAGCACCAATGACGAGGCCATGGCCCTGGCGGCCAAGGGCGCGGCCGAGGGCACGCTGGTCTGGGCCCGGTGCCAGACCGCGGGTAAGGGCCGCCGTGGCCGGAGCTGGGCATCGCCGCCGGGAAATCTTTATCTGTCGCTGGTGCTGCGTCCCACCGCGCCGGCGGCCAGGATCCCGGAAATCGCCTTCGTTGCCGCCCTTGCCGCCGGTGACGCCATCCGCGGCCTGATTCCCTTATCCCCAGCGATAAATTTTAAATGGCCCAACGACGTCCTGGTCGGCGGTGAGAAGGCGGCGGGGCTGCTGCTGGAAGCGGCGACCATGCCCGGCGCCGGGCGAGGTCCGGATGACTGGCTGGTGCTCGGCGTCGGCATCAATGTGGCGAGTCATCCCGAAGGGCTGGCACTGCCGGCGACATCACTCCGTGCCCAGGGCGCCACCGGCGCTGGCGTTGCCGAGGTCCTGGAAGGGTTTTGTGGGGCCTTTACGGTCTGGTATGAACGCTGGCGCCGTGACGGCTTTGGCGCCATTCGCACGGCCTGGCTCGCGGGTGCGGCCGGGTTGGGCGAGGCGGTCCGGGTCCGGTTGGAGAATGAGAGCCTCGACGGCGTCTTCTTAGGCCTCGACCAGGACGGGGCGCTTCTGCTCGGCGATGGCGCCGGCAATGAGCGCCGAATCACCGCGGGCGATGTGTTTTTCCCCTCGGTGGCCGCCGGCGGGGCCCAAGGGACCAAGGCGCTGGAGGCGGGATAAGCGATGCTACTGGCGATTGATTGCGGCAACACCAACACCGTTTTCGCCGTCTTTGACGGCGAAGACGCCAAGGGCGAATGGCGGTGCGTCACCGACACCGGTCAGACCGCCGACCGCTATGGGGCGTGGTTGAACCCTTTGATGGCGCCGGCCGGCGTCACCCCCGGCGATATCGATGGCGCCATCATCGCCTGCGTCGTGCCCGAGGCGTTGTCCGCCCTCGATGAGCTGTGCCGGGGAGGTTTTTCGTGCGATCCGTTGCACATCGGCGATCCTGGGGTCGAGCTTGGCATCGAGGTCAAGGTCGACCACCCGGGCGAGGTCGGCGCCGACCGGTTGGTCAACGCCGTGGCCGCCCATGGACGCCATCAAGGCCCCTTGATCCTGATAGATTTCGGCACCGCCACCACCTTCGATGTCATCGATGGCGATGGCAGCTATATGGGCGGCGTCATCGCGCCGGGGATCAACCTTTCCCTCGAAGCCCTGCACCGGGCGGCGGCGCAATTGCCGCCCATCGCCGTCCAGCGGCCCTCGCGGGTCATCGGCAAGGGCACCGTCGAGGCCATGGAGTCGGGGATTTTCTGGGGCTATGTCGGCCTGATCGAAGGGCTGGTGGCGCGCATCATCGATGAGACCGGCGATGCCAAACCCGTGGTCGTCGCCACCGGTGGGCTGGCGCCGCTGTTCACCGACGCCACCGGCGTCATCACCCATGCCGACCCTGATCTCACCATGCGTGGGCTTCTCGCCGTCTGGCGCGGTAACCGGCCGTCATGAGCGCGGACAAAGCCATGGCCCAGGTGGGTGGCGAGCGCGCGGTATTGGATGCGGCGGCGCAAGGGCTGGTCTATCTGCCCCTCGGTGGCGCTGGCGAGATCGGCATGAATTTCTATCTATATGGCTGTAAGGGCAAATGGGTGATGGTCGAACTCGGCATCACCTTCGCCGGCAATGAATTTCCCGGTATCGACATCATCACGCCGGACCCGGGTTTCGCCGCCCGGCTCGGCGACGATCTTCTGGCCATCGTGCTCACCCATGCCCACGAGGACCATCTCGGCGCCGTGTCGCTGCTGTGGCCGCGGCTCCGTTGCCCGATCTATGCGACGCCCTTCGCCGCCGGGCTGTTGCGGTTCAAGCTGGAGGAAACCGGCCTTGAAGGCGAGGCCGAAGTCCATGTGATCGAGCCCCGGAGCCATCTCGATCTCGGCCCCTTCGCCATCGATTTGATCACCGTCGCCCATTCCATTCCCGAAGCCAACGCCCTGGCCATCCACACCCCCCTGGGCACGGTTCTTCATACCGGGGATTGGAAGCTCGACCCCGCCCCGATGATTGGCGACGTCACCGACGAGAAGGCGCTGAAAAGCCTTGGCGACGAGGGTGTCCTGGCCATGGTCTGTGATTCCACCAACGTCTTCGTCGAGGGCAGCTCGGGCTCGGAAGGCGAGGTGCGCAAAAGCCTGGCCGAGCAGGTCGGAAGATTTTCCAACCGGGTGTTCGTGACCTGCTTCGCGTCCAATGTCGCCCGGCTCGAATCCGTGGCCTTGGCGGCGCTGGCCCACGGCCGCCATCCGGCCTTGGTCGGCCGGTCGCTGTGGCGCATCAGCGAGATTGCCCGCGCCACCGGCTATCTTCGCGACATCCCGCCTTTTCTCACCGAACATGACGTGGGAATGATTCCTCCCGACAAGATCCTGATTCTGTGCACCGGAAGCCAGGGCGAGCGCAATGCGGCACTGGCGCGGATCGCCGCCGGCGATCATGCCAATGTGGTTGCCGATCCGGGCGATGCGGTGCTGTTTTCATCGCGGGTCATCCCCGGCAATGAACGCGAGGTTTCCCGCATCCACAACCAGTTGATCGGCCGCGGCGTCACCGTTGTCACCGACCGCCAGGAGTTCATCCATGTCTCCGGCCATCCCGCCCGCGACGAAATGCGGAAAATGTACGAATGGGTTAGACCGCACATCGCCATTCCCATGCATGGGGAGACCCGTCATCTCCACCACCATGAGGCGCTGGCCAAGGAGTTGCATACGCCCGAGCCCGTGATCGTCACCAATGGCGAGGCGGTGTGCCTGGCGCCGGGCCCGGCCCGGATCGTGGGCCGGGTCGCCCATGGACGCTTCGGCCTTGACGGCGCCAAGTTGGTGCCGCTCGAAAGCAAGGTCATGGCGTCGCGTCAGCGCATAGTCCGCAGCGGCACCGCCCTGGTTTCCCTGGTACTCAACGGCGCCGGTGATCTTGCCGCGGTGCCCCAGGTGAGCGCCCCGGGGCTGTTGGACGATGAGGCCGACGATGCGGTCCTGAGCCAATTGGAAGACGACATCGAAGATGTGGTGTCGGGTCTCAACCGGTCGCGGCGCTGCAACGATGACGCCGTCGCCACGGCGGTGGGCCGCGCCGTCAGGCGAAGCCTCAAGCGCATCTGCGGCAAGGCCCCGGTGATCGATATCCACGTGATCAGGGTTTAGGAGAACTTCGGAGCGGCGCCGTGAGCTATTGCCAGATTGCGCCGGGCCATCCATTTCACGGCCCCTATCATGACCAGGAATACGGCTTCCCCGCCAATGATGACCGGGTCCTGTTGGAGCGCCTGGCGCTGGAGATCAACCAGGCCGGGCTCAGTTGGCTATTGGTGCTGAAGAAGCGTCCGGCCTTCTTCGAGGCCTTTTCCGGCTTTGAGCCTGAAACCGTCGCCGCCTATGGCGACGCCGATATTGAGCGGTTGATGGGCAATGCAGCCATCATCCGCAACCGCCGCAAGATCGAGGCGGTGATCGAGAATGCCCGCCGGTTCCTGGAACTTCGCCAAAACCACGGCTCCGTCTTCACCTGGCTCGAGCACCATCACCCGGCAAGCCTGGAGGACTGGGTGCGGCTGTTTCGCGGCACCTTCGTCTTCACCGGTGGCGAGATCGTCAACGAATTCCTCATGAGCCTGGGCTATCTGCCCGGCGCCCATGACCGCGACTGTCCGGTGTTCGCCCGCATCGAGGCCCAGGGTCCGCCGTGGATGCGGGACTGACCGGGCGTATTCGGCGTCAAACCGAGGAATTTCAGGAAAAAAAATGGCAATCCCCGGGCGTAGGGTTTGCCATCTAGGCCGTAGCGTGTACCAGGATAGGCGGAGGATTATTTGCTTCCCTTATACCTCCCTGACACTCCACTCCCTGAACTTGAGCCGAGTATGGTTGTCGGCGCGAGCTTTCTCATTATTATTACCGAAATCTATACTACAGCACTTCCGCAATGTCATTATTTATTCATGGGTTTTTAAGATACATTCTCAACTGACTAGGCCCCCATTTTGCCTGGAATCACCCCGAAGCGGCCCAGCCTCACGCGGGTGAGGTGGGGGAGAAGGATAGTGCTCTAGGAAGAGCGATCGGCTTAATTGCGGGCGGGCTGGGAGGCGCCGTTGCCGCCTTGGGCGCTATTGGGCCTGGCGGCGGCATCAACCTTGCCGTTGGTTACGGCGCCCTCGCCGCCGGTGGGCTGAATATCCCGTTTGATCGACAGGTTCTGCAGGGCGAAGGTCACCAGATCTTCGTCGAGATGGGGAATGCCGCCGGTGAACCGGCAGCGGTCGATGATGCGCTCGACGATAAATCCAGGATGGTGGCTCGCCAGTTTGACGTTGTTCGGCTCGTAATAGCTCTTGAACATGAAGTCCATGATGCCGTCGGGAATCTCGATCTTGGCCTGTTCGCACAGGATCTCGAAGATCTTGGTGAACTCTTCGCGCGAGGGTGACGTCATTTCGATCTTGTAAGGAATTCGTCGCAGGAAGGCTTCGTCCATCAGGTCCTCGGGGGACAGGTTGGTGGAAAAGATCACCAATTCGTCGAACGGTATGGAGAATTTGGTGCCGGTTTGCAGGGCAAGGTAATCGACGCATTTTTCCAAGGGAATGATCCAGCGGTTGAGCAGGTCCGCGGGTTTTGCCTGCTGGCGGCCGAAGTCGTCGAGCAGGAAGACGCCATTCATGGCCTTGACCTGCAAGGGGGCCTCGTAAATCTTGGAATAGGGATTGAAGCTTAGATCAAGCATGCCGAGGGTCAATTCACCGCCGGAGACCAAGATCGGCCGCTGGCAGGCGACCCAGCGGGGGTCGTAATTTTCCTCGCGGATGAAGGAATTGTTGTCCTCTTTTGCCAGGAAGATGCTTTTTTCCTTGTCTTTCTCAACCTCGGCCGCCGCCTTGCTCTCCAGGGTCACTTCCTTGTGCAGGGTGGAATCGTAGACCTTGACGATTTGGCCGTCGACTTCGATGGCATGGGGAACATAAACGACGCCGGAAAAGGACTTGCCGATGGCTTCGGCGATGGAGGTCTTACCGTTGCCCGGCGGTCCATAGATCAAAATGCCGCGGCCCGAATTCACCGCCGGTCCCAGTTCATCGATCAGATGGGGCTTAAGAACCAGATGGGACAGCCGGTCGGTGAGAAGTTCACGCCCGACCTGTTCCGTGCCGATGGCCTGGCGCTGGATCTGGTTGCAATAGTCCTCGAGGACCACCGGCGCCGGGCCCACATGTTGGCATAGATCCAGGTATTCGGTGGCCCAATCCCGTCCCAGTTGGGTCAGGCTATGGCGCAGCTCCGCGGCCAGGGTGACGCCGCTCGACCCCAGGACCTCGACCAGATTTCGCTCGCGGGCGACCTCGAGAAGATCATTGATGATGGAAGACGAAATCTTGAGGGATTCCGTGGCCTCGGACGGGGTCTCCAGGTCCATGACATACATGGTCTTGAGCAACAGGTTGAAGAGGAAATTAAAGCTGAGACCGGTCTCTTCCAGGGTCTTTGGGTACCTGGGAAAGAACTCGACAATTTCCCTCAGTTTCTCATCGGTGAGGGTGCCGAGGGCGACGAGATTTTCCCCCAGAAGCCCGCCGGAGGTCTTCTGCCGATCCAGGGCCTGGTCGACCTGTACTTGGGTGACGGCCCCATGCAGGACCAAAAGTTCCCCCAACTGCATCCCGGTTTCTCCTTGGTATAACGGGCGCGAACGACGAACTGACAGCCAACTCGCCAACCTCGAAGATAGGCAAAAAGGGTTAATCAGGGGTTTAAATGGGTGATTCCCACACCGTTTCCGGACGTGGAAACAGCGAGATTTCTAAGGGCTTCC
>JAZFWG010000041.1:0-4011 GCA_036448135.1 Alphaproteobacteria bacterium | reverse complement strand
CCTATCACGATGGGCTGACCCCGATGGGTCCGCTGGCCTGCGTGAAAGTGGTCGATGTGACCATCAACGTGTTGGGTCCGGCCGCCACGCAGATTCTCGGGGATATGGGCGCCGAGGCGATCAAGGTCGAATCCCCGGCGGGTGATCCCATGCGGCGGTTGGGTCCGGCCACTCGCCACGGCATGGCGCCGCATTTTCTGGGCTTCAACCGCAACAAGCGCAGCGTTGTGCTCGACTTGAAGCATCCGCCGGCGCGCGAAGCGCTGATGCGTCTGATCGAGACCGCCGATGTGTTCGTTCATACCATGCGTTTGCACGCGGCGCGGCGGCTTGGCATTGACTACCCGGCCCTTAGGGAGCGCAACTCCCGTCTGATTTACGCTTCCGCGACGGGATACCGCAAAGGTGGCGCGAACCGCGACCGGCCGGCTTTTGACGATGTCATCCAGGGCGAAAGCGGCTTGGCGGCCATGATCGGTCGCGCCAGCGGTGAGCCGGGGTACGTTCCCATGGCCCTGGCCGATAAATTCTGCAGGCATGTGCTGGCCTCGGCCATCGGCATGGCCCTGTTCCACCGTGAGCGCAGCGGGCGAAGCCAGGAGGTTCATGTTCCCATGTTCGAATCGATGGTATCGTTCAATCTGGCCGATCAATTGTGGGAAGGCGCCTTCGACGCACCGGAACGGGGTCTTGGTTATCCGCGCATGTTCTCGCCGGGGAGGCGTCCCCATGCGGCCTCCGACGGGTACATCTGCCTGCTCGCCGTCACGGACGAACAGTGGCGCCGGCTGTTTGCCGCCATCGGGCGCCCGGAGTCGATCGAAGACGATCGCTTCTTCACCATGGCCGCCCGTACCGAGCATATCGATGCGCTTTACACCCTGTTGGCGGAGGCCCTCGAAACGCGCACGGTCGCGGAATGGCGGGAACGATTGGATGCCGCCGATGTGCCCAATGGGCCCTTGAACGACCTGGCCGACCTGTTCGACGACCCGTATCTTCGCCAAACGGGTTTTTTCCACACCTACAGGCATCCCGAAATCGGAAAGATCGTCGCTACGGGCATACCCGTCGATTTTTCCGGATCACCGGGAAACCTTCGCCTGCCCCCGCCGATGCTGGGCCAGCACACCAGTGATGTCCTGTCGGCCGTGGGATACAGTAACCAGGAGATCGCCGCCATCAATGGCGCTGAAAAAACCCCATGACATTCAACAGGGATGCCGGTTCCGCACCTCGCCAGTCAATCATGGTGGTGAACGGCAATGGATAGGCCGCTTGAAATCCCGGTGCAAAAAAAAACCGGAGCGGACATGATCAAATTGACCGACCTTACCGGCTACGAGGAGGCGCACCGCCATTTCAGCAAGGCCGGGCTTTGGCAATTATTCGATGGGGACCGCGGCGCCTTCAATATCGGGCATGAATGCGTGGACCGCCATCCTGCTGGGCGCGTGGCGGTGCGGGTGGCTTTCGCTGAAGGCGGGGACGAGGCGTACACGTTCGGGGAGCTGCGTGATGGTTCCGACCGTGTCGCGGCATGGCTGCGGAAAAATGGAATCGGTAAAGGTGAGCGCGTGGCGATCATGTTGGAGCCTTCCTTCCTGTTCTATGCCGCGCTCTTCGGCGCCATTAAGGCCGGATGCATCGCGGTGCCACTGTTTACCCTGTTCGGGCCAGAGGGTCTTGCGATGCGATTGCGGGATTGCACACCCCGGTTGCTGCTCGCCGCTCCGGACAAGGCCGCCTTGGCCACCCAGGTGGATGTGCCCGAAGTGGTCGTGGGCGATGCGGGATTTATCGGGTCGCTCCCCGGGGCCGATGCGGATTTCCGGCCGGAGACCTCGGCGGATGATCCGGCCATGTTCCAGTACACCTCCGGCACCACGCGGGAACGGCCCGAGGCGGTGCGGCATTCTCACAAGGCGTTGGTCACCGTCATGATCGCCGCCCTCTACGGCACGGGGATACGGCCCGGCGACCGGTTCATGTGCCCATCCTCGCCGGCCTGGGGCCACGGGCTGTGGCATGGCACACTGGCGCCCCTGGCCTTGGGGATCGAGACGGCGGCCTACGCCGGGCCCTTCCAGCCCGAGCGGTTGCTGGAAGCTCTGCGGGATTACCGCATCACCAACCTCGCGGCCGCGGCCACCCATTACCGGATGATGATGAAAGCAGCCAATGCCACCGCCGAGGGTTTGGAGGTGGAAAAGCTGTCCTTCACGGGCGAGCCGATGGATTCGGCCACGGCGGAATGGGCGGCCCGCACATTCGGCCGGGAGGTCTGCAGCATGTATGGCACAACGGAGGTGGGCGTGATGCTGGCGCAATATCCCGGCGCTCCCGATTTCGAGGTGGTGCGTGGCGCGCTTGGCAGGCCGGTGCCGGGTGTGGAACTGGAAATACAGGACGACGCCGGGCGCCCTTGCCCTCCAGGGATCGTTGGCAATTTGATGGTGAGGCGACGAGACGGCTGGTTCGCGACCAAGGACCGTGCCCACCGGGATGCGCAGGGGGTTTACTACCACGACGGGCGCGCCGACGATGTGATCATTTCAGCGGGTTGGACCATGAGCCCCGTGGAAATCGAGGACGTGCTGCTCAAGCATCCCCATGTTGCCGAAGCCGCCGTGATCGGCGTGCCGGACTCGGAAAAAGGCCAGGTGGCAATGGCGTTTATCGTTCCACGGCCCCCAGGCACACAGCCCGATTGCGGAGAATTGCAGATGTTCGTCAAGACTCAACTGAGTCGGCATGAGTATCCCCGGGGAATCGCCATTGTCGATTCCCTGCCAAAAACCCAAGCTGGGAAAATCAACCGCAAGGCACTCCGGGAGGCGGAGCGGGCGGGGTTGGTGGAAAATGCAGGGGCGGTGGAGAAGACGGTGGCGTTGGAAAAGAGAGGGGCGGCGGAGGGGCCATGAACGAATCCTTTCAACGAAAATTTCCGAAAATCACCGAGGCGGGACTGGAGGATTTACGAAGGCGGATCGGGATCGACATTCCCCATCAGCCGGAGCCCTGGTGCTACGAGGCCACCCGCGACAATATCCGCCATTACGCTCACGGCATCGGTGACGACAACCCTCTGTGGTGCGACCCCGAATACGCAGCCGGGACGCCCCACGGCGGCATCGTGGCGCCGCCTTCGTTCCTGTTCGCCTGCAACCGCATCGTTTCAGGGTATGTGGGGGGTCTGCCAGGCGTTCATGCCATGTGGGCGGGTGCCGAATGGACCTTTCATCGCTGGGTGCGGCGCAACGACGAGATCTCGGCGGAGGCCCATCTCAAGGAAGTCATTCCCCGAGAGACCCGCTTTTCCGGACTGGCCGTGCAGCAGGTGTACCGGGTGTCCTTCCGCAATCAGAAAGGCGAGGTGGTGGCCGAGGCGGACAGTTGGTGCTTCCGTACCGACCGCGACATCGCTCGCGAGGCAGGCACAAAATATGACGGCCTCAAGCAGAAAGAACCCAAGCGCTATTCCCCGGAGGAGCTGGAGGACATCTACGGCCATTACGCCAGGGAGGAGGTGCGGGGGGCCACGCCCCGTTTCTTCGAGGACGTGAACGAGGGCGACCGGCTGCCGCGGATGGTGAAAGGCCCCATGACGGTCACCGGCTTCATCGCCTACGCGCAAGGTTGGGGCGGGCTCTACATCCGGGCCAACAAGCTGGCCTGGCGGCAGATCGAAAAACACCCCGGACTGGGCATCCCGAACAGGTTCAACATCCCCGACTGCCCGGAGCGCGTCCATTGGGAGGAGGAATTCGCACGAATGGTGGGCGCTCCGGGTGCCTACGATTATGGCCCCGAGCGATGCTCCTGGATAATGCACCATCTCACCAACTGGATAGGCGACACCGGGTTCCTCAAACGCTCCCGCACCGAAATCCGCCGTCATAACCCGGCGGGGGATTCCTTGTTTATTGACGGGAAGGTCACTGGAAAAATCGTGGAGGACGGGGAGGGTTTGGTGGAGATCGAGCAGAATGCCGTCAACCAGGACGGCGA
>JAZFWG010000040.1:0-6412 GCA_036448135.1 Alphaproteobacteria bacterium | reverse complement strand
AAATACCGCATTCCCATGGTCGAAGGTAATGGGGCCTCGCGGTCACTGTTCACCAAGGGCTACAAATATCTGTTCGCGGTGTTGTCGACCACCGAGTTCTATCTCAAGGAAGCCATCAACCTGGCCGCCGAACAAGCCAAGAAGGCGGGCCGGGATCCAAAGACCCTCAAGGTCGCCTTGGCCTTCGAGAATGATCCCTTCTCCCAGGATGTGCGCCGGGGCGTGATCGAGGACGCCAAGCGCTACGGCATGAAGATCGTCATCGACGACAAGCTGCCGCCGGAGCTCAACGACATGGCGGCAACGCTGACCAAGGTCAAGGCGTTGAAACCCGATATCCTGTTGGTGTCGGGCCATGCCAAGGGCGCGGTACTGGCGGTCCGCCAAGTCGCCGAGATGAAGGTCGACATACCCATGCTGGCCATCACCCATTGCGATTCGGCAAGGGTCATCAAAAAGTTCGGAAAAAAAGCCGAATACACGCTTTGCGCTTCCCAGTGGGACCGCACCCTGTCCTACAAGGACGAGTGGTTCGGCACCGCCGAGGATTATGCCCAGGCCTACGAGAAGGCCTATAAGGTGTCACCGCCCTACCAGGCCGCGGAATCGACCGCCGCGGTCCTGACCTATGTCGACGCCTTGACACGGGCGGGGTCACTCGACAAGGACAAAGTGCGCGATGCGCTGTCCCAGACCGCGTTACAGACCTTCTATGGCAACATCCGCTTCGACAAGAGCGGTAAGAACATCGCCAAGCCCATGATTCTCTATCAAATCCAGGGCGGAAAATACATGGTGGTGGCCCCGAGCACGTGGGCCGCGGCCAAGATCAACCATCCAACCCCACCTTGGTCCAAACGGTAGGTCACGGTGAACGGCCCGGGCGCCCGTAATGTCCGGGCCGGTACCGTTGGGGTGTGATGGATAGCCTGCTTATCCTGTACGACCAGCCGGTCCGTCTGCTGCAGATCGTGGTCGACGGGCTTCTCGTCGGCTCCATATTCGCGCTGGCGGCCTATGGCATGGCCCTGGTCTGGGGGGTGATGAACATCATCAACATCGCCCAGGGCGAGTTCGTCATGCTGGGCGGGTTCGTTGCCCTTTATGTCGCCGAGGCCGGGTTCAGCCCTTTGTTCGGGGTGCCCTTGGCGGCGGTGATTCTCTACCTTGTCGGCTGGGTGCTTTATCGCTCCGTTATTTTCCGGGTGGTGGACAAGGATCTATTCATTTCCATCCTTGCCACTTTCGGTCTTTCGATCCTGTTGCAGCAATTGGCCAACCAGCTGTTCGGCGCCGATGTGCGCACCGCCGAATCCGGGCTCGAGACCCTGGTCCTGCTGGGCGGCAAGCTGACGGTGGCCGAGATCAAGCTGGCCGCCTTCGCCTTGGCCCTGCTCCTCGGTGGCGGGTTGTTCACCTTCCTCAGGCATTCGCGGCTCGGCCAAGCGATCCGGGCCACCGCCCAGAACGCCCGCGCCGCCCGCATCATGGGCATCAACACCGACAGGGTCTATGCCACCACCTTCGCCCTCAACGCCGCGATCTGCGGTGCCGCCGGGGCGCTGGTGGCCATGACCTGGGTGGTGCATCCCTATCTTGGTCTCACTTATACGGTACGCGCCTTCATGATCGTGGTGGTGGCCGGGCTCGGCAATCTGGCGGCGGTGATCGCCGCCGGGCTCGGCCTGGGGGCGGCGGAGAATTTCGCCGGCTTCGTACTCGGCGCCGAGTACCAGGCCGCCTTCGTGTTTTCGCTTCTGGTCGTCATCTTGGTGTGGCGTAACTTCCGCCTCGGCCGCCAGCGCCGTTACTTGAAATAACCGGCCCACCATGACCAGCCAGCTGGAAAAAACCATCCTTTACGCTATTGCCCTCGCCGCCGCCCTGGCCGCGCCCTGGCTGTTTCCCAACTTCGCCACCCAGATCGCGTTCCTATGGATGATGGTGTTGTTCGCGCTGACCTGGGACATCATGGGCGGGCAGATGGGCTACAACTCCTTCGGCAACATCTTCTTCTTCGGTGTCGGCGCCTATGCCTGCGCCGTGGTGCAGCGGGATTCGGGTCTCGATTATTTCACCGCCTTTGCCGTTGGCATGGCGCTTGCCGCCGTCATCGGCGTCGCCGCCGCCGCGATCCTTGGGTCCGGCATGCTCGGGCTGCGCGGCCATTATTTCGCTATTGCAACATTGGGCCTCGGCATCGCCGGCGGTGAGATCGCCAGCGGCTGGGATTATATCGGCGCCGGTTCGGGCCTCGAGACCCCGCTCTACCCCGGCGAGATCGGGGCGCGGGAGATGTTCTTCGCCTATCTGTTCTTCGTCCTGGCCGTCGCCAGCTTTATCGTCCTGACAAGGCTCTATGCCGGCCGCTTCGGCCTCGCCATCAACGCCATCCGCGACGACGAAGATAAGGCCGAGGCCATGGGCCTTCACACCACCCGCTACAAGACCGTGGCGTGGTGCGTGTCGGCGTTCTTCCTGTCCCTCGCCGGTGGCGCCGCCGGCAACATGATCGGCTTCATCGATCCCCGCGACGTCGCTTTCGCCGGGGTCACGTTCGGGGTGTGGATGGTGCTGATGGCGATCCTCGGCGGCAAAGGCACGATCTGGGGGCCGGTGATCGGCGCCATGATCTTCCACGTCACCCAGGAATTGTTCTGGACCTATCTGCTGGGCTGGCAGCGCGTCGCCCTGGGGCTCCTGATCATCCTCATCGTCGTCTTCTTCCCCCTCGGCATTCTCGGCTGGGTCCGCGAGCGCTGGCCGGAGCTGTTCGATGACACCGCGGATGAGGCGGGCGCGGTTGAGCGGAGGGTGGGCGAGCCATGACCGGGCTTCTCGAAGTCGAAAGCCTGACCAAGACCTTCGGCGGCGTCGTCGCCAACGATAACGTCACCCTCGCGGTCCCCGAAGGCGCCATCGTCGGGCTGATCGGGCCCAACGGGTCGGGCAAGACCACGCTGTTCAATTCCATCGTCGGCTATCACCCGGTCGATCACGGCTCGATCCGTTTCGATGGGGCTGAGATTTCCGCACTCCGGGTGCCGGAGATCGCCCGCCTCGGCCTGGTGCGGACCTTCCAGCAGACCCGCATTTACGGCCAGATGGATTGTGTGCGCAACATGCTGATCAGCGTTCCCCACGCCGAGGAAGATTTGTGGACCATGTTTTCGCCCTATCCGGCGGAAACCACCGAGCGCGCCGGTGAGCTCCTTGAATTCGTCGGCCTCTATGAAAAGCGGTATATGCGCGCGGGCGAGCTTTCCTTCGGTCAACAGAAGCTCTTGGAATTCGCCATGGCGCTGATGAACGCGCCCCGGCTTTTGTTGCTGGACGAGCCCACCGCCGGCATCAATCCGACCCTGATCAACGACCTGATCGACCGGCTCAAGCGCGCCAACGCCGAGATCGGCATCACCCTGTTCGTCATCGAGCACAATATGCGGGTGATCATGGACCTGGTCGAGCATGTCTATTGCCTGGCCCATGGCGAGCTGTTGGCCGGGGGCGCGCCGCAGCAGGTGCGCCAGGATCCACGGGTGATCGAAGCCTATCTGGGTGGCCAGTGAAGGTGGAGGTAGCGCGCCTTGCCCAGTTGGCGGGACCGGAGCCCCTGGTCAGGATCGAGGGCCTGGTGGCCGGCTATGGCAAGATGGAGATCCTCCACGGGTTTGATATGGTGCTTGGGGCGGGACAGTCGCTGTGCCTGATCGGGCCCAACGGCGCCGGCAAGTCGACTGTGCTGCATTCCATCTATGGCTTCACCAATATCCACGCGGGCGCCATCACCGTCGACGGCGAGGATATCACCCGGCTCGGCCCCAAGGACAAGCTGCGGCGCGCCGGCATCGCCTACATCCTTCAGGACAATTCGGTGTTCCCCGACATGACCGTGGCCGAGAACCTTTACATGGGTGGGTTCCTGCTCACCGGCACCCGAGCGGCCAAGCACGCCGCCGAAAAGGTCTTCGACCGCTATCCCCGCCTTGCCGAGCGCCGCGACCAGAAGGCGGGGGTGCTGTCCGGCGGCGAGCGCCGGCTGTTGGAAATCTCCCGGGCGCTGATCATGGAGCCAAAGGTGTTGTTGGTGGACGAGCCCTCCATCGGCCTTGAGCCGCGCTTCGTCGAAATGGTATTCGAGATCCTCGGCGACCTCCAACGCCAAGAGGGCAAGACCATCATCATGGTCGAACAGAACGCCAAGAAGGGTTTAGAGTTCGCCGATATCGGCTATGTCCTGGTGTCAGGCGAACTTGCCATGGCCGGCGCCGGTGCGGAACTGCTCGCCGATGCCGAAATCGGCCGTTTGTTCCTCGGCGGGTAAATTGGCTCCCATCATGCCGACAACCGACGATGATGTCCGCAATTCCGCTGGCGAATTTGCCCAGGCCATGGCCGCGTTCTGGCAGGACCGGCTCGGTGCGGAGCTTCTCGGCGTCTATCTGCTCGGCAGCCTCGCCCATGGCGGCTTCAACCGCCGCTATAGCGATATCGATATGGCTGTCATCGCCGAGAATGGGCTTGCTGAGGACTTGCGCGATGGCGGCATGCGGGACGAGGCCGCCCGGCTCTCGCCTGAACTGGCGTCGAAGCTGTCGCTATTCTGGACCGACCGTGGCTTTTCCGTCGGCCGCTTCCCGCCACTGGACCGGGCCGATTATCTCGACCATGCGGTGTCCCTGGGGGAGCGTGAACGCGTGCAACCGGGGCAGCCAACGCTTGAAGAGGTCCGCGGCTATCTCCGCGGCGCGCCCTTTGCCACCTGGGCGGAAAGGGCCGAGCGTTTCGCCGCCCTTGAGAGCCTCGAGGCGGAAGACCACAAACCCTATCTGCGCGCGCATCTCTATCCCGCGCGCTTCGTCTATAGCTGGATGACGGGAAAAATGGATTCGAACGATGTGGCGGTTGCGTTTCTGCACGAAAGCCGGCCGGACGGGCTCGACGTGGATGTGGTGGCACAAGCGCTGCAATGCCGTCTTGAGGCCGCCGATCCCGATCGTCTGTTCCCGGCGCGAAATGTGCTGCCGGGCCAAGTCGAGGCCTGCGCCAGGCTGATCAACGCTTAGTGGAATCAACACGCCCCCATCCGGGTGGGGATGGGGGCGTGGTCGATTACGAAGTCACGAGGACTTCTTTTTCTTCTTCTTTTTCTTCTTTTTGCACCCTTTGGGATTCTTGGAGAACTTCTTGCAGGCCAGCAGGCGCTCCTTCTTGGCGACGCCGAACAGCTCGCCGACCCGGTCGATCACCGGGCGAGGGTAGGCATAGAGCTTGTCGATCAACTTCTCCATTTCCTGGCCCGTCAAGGGGTCCACCGAGAGCCGGAGCTTCTTCATCTCCTTGAGGAACTTCTTGTCCTTCATGGTGCTGTTGAAGGCGGTCCTGAGAGCCTTGAGCTTGTCGGCCGGAAGTTTCGGCGGCGCCACATAGGGACGGCCCATTTGCTGGGCGACCCCGAAGAACTCATAGACCTTGCGGTCCTGGGCGCTGACCATCTCGATGGTATTCGGCACGTTGGGGAATTCCGCATGCCGCTCAAGCGCGATCTGGGCGATGACGTTGATCCGTTTGTTGATGAACCATCCCGGGTTCGACGCCTTCAGGGTCGAGTAGCCGAGCCCGCAGATGGCGTCGACCTCGCCGCGTTCCAGCGCGAGGCGGGCGCCGGTGGTGGCATAGCCGGCGATGACCTTGAACTTGGTGCCCAGCGTCTGGTTGAGCAACAGCGGCACCGTTGCCGAGTTGCCGGCCCGGCCGGTGGCCGAGACCGTGATCGTCTTGCCGATCATCTGCTTGATGCTGGTATAGGGGCTGGTCTTTTTCCAGGTCACGCAGAGATGGTGGGTCTTCCCGATCGAGCCGATCCAGCTGAACTTCTGCATATCGAACTTGATCTTGCGGTTGCCGAGCAGGTTCTCGTCGATCAGGGACTGGTAGGTGGCGAGAAAGACGGACCCGTCCCGGGGCGCCTTGTTGTAGCCCCAGTTGGTGGCCCGGATGCCGCTGGCGCCGGGCATGTTCTGCACCACGATGCGCGGGTTGCCCGGAAGGTGGCGGGTGAAATGGCGCGCGAAGGAGCGGGTATAGGTGTCATAACCGCCGCCGGCGCCGGAGCCGACGATGATCCTGAGCCTGTTTTTCTTGTAGAAATCTTCGACCGACTCTGCGTCGGCGGTGCTGGCCGCGGCGCCGAGGGCAACCACCGCGCCCAAGCCCGCCATCATCCAGAACCGGGGTCCACGAAGTGTGTGTGTGGTCATGATGTTCTCCCTAGTTTGGCCCCTTCTTGAGGCCGAATTCGACCTTGTCCATTTGCTGGGGTATTCCAAGGCCCATTCTGGCAAATCGGCGGTCAATGGGCAATGGCTGGAAAGCGGTAATTATCCGGCCCGGTAGCGCTCCACCACCGCCA
>JAZFWG010000039.1:0-2124 GCA_036448135.1 Alphaproteobacteria bacterium | reverse complement strand
GATATTGCCTTAAGTTGAGGGCCCGCGAGTGCCGGTCTTGCCCCTTAAGGGGTGTGCCGGGACCGGGCGCCGTGGTATCGTAAAGCCAGGGAAAACAACCGCTTCCGCGCAAGCCTGCGGCGATAGGTTTAAATCATGGGAGAATTCCAAGTCGGTCCGAATCCGGACGATCCCCGCCTGACCCAGCGGGTCAGCGGCATCGATCAATCCGGCGACCGCGTCGAAACCTCGGTGGTGGTCGAGCGCTCCCTCACCCTTTTCCTCAACCGCCAGGAGATCGTCACCATGATGACGATCGGCGACTACCCCGAATTTCTGGCGGTCGGCTATCTGCTCAACCAGAACATGCTCAAGCCCGACGACGAGATCACCGGAATCGATCATGACGACGATCTCGAAATGGTGGTGGTGCGCACCAAGCGGGAAACCGATTACGAGGACAAGCTCAAGAAGAAGGTCAAGACCTCGGGCTGCGCCCAGGGCACCGCGTTCGGCGACCTCATGGAACAGTTCGACAACATCAAGCTCGCCGACGACGCCGAACTCCGGACCTCGTGGCTCTATGCCTTGGCCAAGAAGATCAATTCCCGCCCCAGCCTCTATCTCAAGGCCGGGGCCATCCATGGCTGCGTACTGTGCGAACGGGACCAGCCCCTGATCTATATGGAAGACGTCGGCCGCCACAACGCCATCGACAAGATCGCCGGCTATATGTTCCTCAACGGAATTTCGCCCGAACACAAGATCTTCTACACCACCGGGCGGCTGACCAGCGAGATGATCATCAAGTCGGTGCAGATGCGCATCCCGATCCTGATCTCGCGTTCCGGCTTCACCTCCTGGGGGGTCGATCTCGCCCGCGAGGCCAACCTGACCCTGATCGGCCGGGCCAGGGGCAAGCGCTTCGTCGCCCTGGCGGGGGAACAGCGCATCGTCTATGACGCCGATCCCAAATATGTCGCCGACGAGAGCGCCCGCCATCAGCGTAAGGCCAGCCAGGCCGATCAGGAACCGTCCCTTGGCGACGGCTGAAGGCCGCCGGCGGGTTCACGGACCATGACCGAAACACCCAGCGTTATCGGAGTTCTGCTGGCGGGCGGCCAGGCCCGGCGCATGGGCGGCGGCGACAAATGCCTTCGCAGTCTGGGCGGGCGGGCGATCCTCGACCATGTCATCACCCGCGCCCAGGGTCAGGTTGCCGCCCTCGTGCTCAACGCCAACGGCGACGCCCGGCGCTTCGCCCGGTTCGGCCTGCCGGTAACGCCTGACGTCATCGGCGGCTTTGCCGGCCCCCTGGCCGGGGTCCTGACCGGCATGGAATGGGCTCGCGACCGGCGCCCGGATTGCCAATGGATCGCCACTTTCGCCACCGATACGCCCTTCTTCCCCCGGGATCTGGTGGCGCGCATGGTTGATCATGTTCGGGATGCGGACATGGTGTGCGCGCGGTCGGCCGGGCACAGCCATCCGGTGTTCGGCCTGTGGCCGGTGCGCCTGGCCTCCGATCTCCGCCACGCCATGGCGGATGAGGACATCCGCAAGGTCGACATCTGGACCGCGCGTTACCGGCTGGCCGAGGTCGAATATCCGACCACGCCGTTCGACCCCTTCTTCAATGCCAACAACCCCGAGGACCTCAAGCGCGCGGAACATTACCTGGCGGAACTTATCGACCCCGAGGGCACGGCGATGGCGGGTGAAACCACGGCCGGGGGCGCCGGCAAGACATGACCGAAATCATCAATTCCTTGGGGCTGGCGGGAGGCCTGATCATCGGGCTCGACAGCGATTTGTTGGAGATCATCGGCCTTTCGCTCCGGGTCAGCCTGGTGGCGCTGGGGGTGGCCGCGGCGATCGGGTTGCCCCTGGGCGCGGCGATCGCGCTATACCGGTTTCCGGCGCGCACCGGCCTTATCGTCCTCATCAACGCCTTGATGGGCCTACCGCCGGTGGTGGTCGGCCTGATCGTCTATCTGATGTTGTCGCGGTCGGGACCCTTCGGGGTTTTCAATCTGCTGTTCACGCCGACGGCGATGATCATCGCCCAGGCCATCCTGGTGACCCCGATCATCGCCGCCCTGACGCGCCAGGTGGTCGAGGATCTGTGGCAGGAATATGCCGAAC
>JAZFWG010000038.1:0-2257 GCA_036448135.1 Alphaproteobacteria bacterium | reverse complement strand
TGATGACCAGCGTCTCGCCCAAGCTCGAGCAACTCAAGAAAGAGGGTGAGCGCGGCCAGCAGAAGATCAACCAATATACCCGCTACGGAACCGTGTTCCTGGCGGCGGTGCAGGGCTACGGCATTTCCATCGGCATCGAGGGCATGAGTTCCTCCCAGGGCTCCGCGGTGATGGATCCCGGAATGTTCTTCCGCCTCACCACCGTCGTCACCCTGGTCGGCGGCACCCTGTTCCTGTTGTGGCTGGGCGAACAGATCACCGCGCGCGGTGTCGGCAATGGCGTCTCCTTGATCATCTTTTCCGGCATCGTCGCCAACCTACCGAGCGCCATGGCCGCGACCCTGGAACTCGGCCGTACCGGCGCGCTTTCCACCCTCTTGATCGTTGCCCTGATCGTCATGATCGTGGTGGTCATCGCCTTCATCGTCTTCATCGAACGATCGCAACGGCGCATCATCGTGCAGTACCCGAAACGACAGGTGGGCGCCAAGATGTTCGGCGGCGAAAGCTCGCATCTTCCCTTGAAAATTAACACCGCCGGCGTCATTCCTCCGATTTTCGCCTCTTCGCTTCTGCTCATGCCAATCACCGTCGCCGGCTTCAGCGCCGGCCAGGGGCCCGAATGGCTGGGTGTGATCACCGCTTATCTCGGCCGCGGTCAGCCGCTTTTCATCATCATTTACGCCGCCTTGATCATATTCTTCGCCTTCTTCTACACCGCGGTGGTGTTCAATCCCGCGGACACGGCGGACAACCTCAAGAAATATGGCGGTTTCATTCCCGGCATCCGCCCGGGCAAGAACACGGCGGACTATCTCGACTATATTCTCACCCGGCTGACCACGGTCGGCGCCGGCTATCTCGCCCTCATCAGCCTGTTGCCCGAATGGCTGATTTCTAAATTCTCGGTGCCGTTCTATTTCGGCGGCACCAGTCTCTTAATCGTCGTTACCGTGACCATGGACACGGTGGCCCAGGTCCAGTCCCATTTGCTGGCCCACCAATATGAAGGTTTGATCAAGAAGTCGCGGCTGCGCGGACGCTCTAGATGAATTTGATTCTGCTTGGCCCCCCCGGTGCAGGGAAGGGCACGCAGGCGCAGTATTTGCAGAAGCATTACGGCGTGGTGCAGCTGTCCACCGGCGACATGCTCCGCGCCCTCGTCGCCTCGGGGTCGGAATTCGGCCGCGAGGTGGGAAAGATCATGGATGGCGGCGAACTGGTTTCCGACGAGGTGATGATCAGGATGATTTCCCAGCGCATCGATGAGCCCGACTGCGCCAACGGCTTCATCCTCGACGGAGTCCCCCGCACCACGCCACAGGCCGAGGCCCTGGATGGCATGCGGGCGGAAAAGGGGCTGAAACTCGACTGTGTGATCGAGATCGGGGTCGAAGACGCGGCTTTGGTTGAACGCATCTCGGGGCGGTTCAACTGCGCCGGTTGCGGTGCCGGTTACCATGATGAGTTCCACCGTCCCAAGGAGGATGGGCTTTGCGACGCCTGCGGCGGCCAGGAGTTCACCCGGCGCCAGGACGACAACGCCGAGACCGTCAAGGCGCGGCTCGAAGCCTACCATCGCATGACGGCGCCGTTGCTGCCCTATTACCGGGACAAGGGGATCCTGCAGACCATCGACGGCATGGCCTCCATCACCGCCGTCAACAAGCAAATCGAGGCGTGTTTAGATGGAGTTACCGAACGGACCTGAAGGATTGACTAGGTGGCCCATATTCCTATAATCGCCCACCCCCTTCTGTGCGGCGGTGGGGGAGGTGCGCCGGGCTGCCAGATACAGACCGTCAAATCCAGACCATCGAATTCGCAATTTAGACCCATTAGAGACCAGGAGACGACCCTTGGCACGGATCGCAGGCGTTAACATTCCAACCGATAAGCGGGTGGAGATCGGGCTGACCTATATTCACGGCATCGGGCACACGCGGGCCCGGACCATCTGCGGCAAGGCCGGCATCGAGTCGGAGCGCCGGGTCAACCAGTTGACCGATGACGAGGTCATCCGCATCCGCGAGATCATCGACCAGGATTATCAGGTCGAGGGCGATCTGCGCCGTGAGATCGCCATGAATATCAAGAGATTGATGGATTTGGGATGCTATCGCGGCCTGCGGCACCGCAAGAACCTGCCGGTGCGTGGTCAGCGGACCCATACCAATGCCCGCAGCCGCAAAGGCCCGGCACGTCCGATTGCCGGCAGGAAAAAATCGGCCTCCTAAGGATTCCGAGTTTCTAAGGA
>JAZFWG010000037.1:0-4005 GCA_036448135.1 Alphaproteobacteria bacterium | reverse complement strand
TTAGCGCCAACGCAACCGCCGTCGCCACCGCCACCACCGCCATTGCCGCCGCCGCCAGTATCGACGAAGCAGTCAGCGCCAACGCAGCCACCGTCGCCACCACCGCCGCCGTCGCCGCCCGTGCCACCGCCCGTGCTGCCCCCGCCGGAACCACCTCCACCGCCGCCCGCTGTATCGGTGCCGCCGCCGGTGC
Source organism: Alphaproteobacteria bacterium (assembly GCA_036448135.1). Taxonomy (GTDB): domain Bacteria; phylum Pseudomonadota; class Alphaproteobacteria; order SMXQ01; family SMXQ01; genus JAZFWG01. The sequence continues at coordinate 3,812 of JAZFWG010000037.1, read as the reverse complement.
CGCCACCGCCATTACCACCGCCGCCACCACCGCCATTGCCGCCGCCGCCAGTATCGACGAAGCAGTTAGCGCCAACGCAGCCGCCGTCACCACCGCCACCGCCGCCGCCATTACCACCGCCACCGCCGCCGCCATTACCACCGCCATTGCCGCCGCCATTACCACCGCCACCGCCGCCGCCATTACCACCGCCGCCGATGCTTGCTGACCCGCCACAGTTGGGGCTACCAAATTGGCTGATGTTGACTCCGGTCACGTCGGTGATAACTTCGGCCATGCCGCCGAAGATCGAGCCCAGGGAACACGACATGGCGATGACACCGGTGATGATCACCACCCCCACCAGGGCCATGATCAGGCCGTATTCGACCGCGATCGCCCCCCCGATATCCTTGATCAGGACTCTGAGCCACGAAATCGCGCGTTTTACCGGATTCACAAAAACCATACTGCAACCACTCCGCGCTCTATGGAGGGCCGAATCGCGGCCTTCCATGGCCTCCCCGCGCGCGTCCAGGCCCTTTCCGGGCCCCGAAACAGGCCTACCTCACAAACCTAAAGTTTTGTTAACCTTAAGTTTTAATTAAGTTTGGCAGAACGCACCATAAGCACTTATAGCCTCCGTGGTCAACCGGAAGCTAAGTGAACCGACCTTGGCGGCGGGATGAACGGTCTCGAAGTCTCTTGGGGTGTGGTCTCACCCTAGCGGCTAAGGGCGCCGCGCAGCACGTCAAGGATGAGGCCGGTGGTGCGCTCCACCAGCACCACGTCGTTGCCGACGATCAGGCGCCGCTGTCCCGGCGGCAATGCCGGCAGCCTTGATGCCAGGTCCAGCGGCAGGTCGCGCTTGGCGAGCCCCGGCGGCAGGGTGCCGTTGCGCTGGATCTGCCTGGCGAGGCCCGGCGGCAGGGTCTGGCGCTTGGCCAGGCCCGGCGGAAACTGCTTGCTCTTGCCCCTGAAATTGCCGCCTTGGCGGCGGAAAAAGTCGCGGGTAAGCTGCTTTTCCAATTCGCTGAACGCCCCGGTGGTGACGCCGGGGATCCCCTGGCCCCTCCGGGCCTTGCCCGGTTTGAACCTCTTCGACTTGAACTTCTTCGATTTGAATTTCTTTGACTTACCCTGAGCGAGCTCGATGCCGGCATGGGCCGTGGAGTCTATCGTGCCGTGGTCCCTGCCTGTGACGCCGAAGGGTTCTGCATTGGCGAGCGCCGGTGCGGCGCCGGCGGTGACGGCAATGGTGAATGCGGGGATGACCAGAAGGCGCAGCATGGCATCTCTCCTCTGCTCCTGTTCAGTTCCCAGTTTCGCCCCCGTCAGGTGAAGACGTCAAGCGAATCCGAACTGACGACCAGGAGTTGTTCCGCTAACATGATTTCATGGTCAGATCCCATGCTCGATTCGTGCTGTTGCTGGGTTTGGCGGCGGCGGCCTGCGCCTCGGAGGGCGATAGGGTGCAGGCGATCTCTGAACGCGAGCACCGCGAATGCCTGGCGCTCGGCTATGATATCTACAGCGCCTCCTACGCCACCTGCCGGCGCTTGAAGGCGGAACACCGCGCCCGCGCCGAGGACCGTGACCGCGGCAACCGCCTGATGACCAGATGACGGCTTAGGGTCCGGACTCATAAACGGTTGTGGTGCTTGCGACCCACGGATCGTTTCCGGCTAGGCGCGAAAAGCGCCGTAGTGTCCATCACTTCAAGCTTTTTGCAACGACGTCCGGTGACGATCCGTGGGCCGTCCTTTTGGGATTTGCCGGGAATGCCCCGGCAAACCAGCGCCATAACCCTTTATGAGTCCGGACCCTAGGTCCGGAGTATTACCCCGCCGGCTTGGCCAACAGCCCTTCAATGGCCTGCTGGAACGCCTGAAAGGGCTGGGCGCCGCGGATGGAAACGGGGTTTTTCAGGGTGGTGCCATCGGCCCCGGTGAGGCCGATGAAGAAGCTCGGCGTGCCCCTGACCCCGGCGCGGGAGCCCTCGATGAAGTCCTTCTTGACCGCGGCCTCGCGGCGGGGATCCTTGAGGCAGGCGTTGAAGCGGCCGATGTCGAGTTTGAGCTCCTTGGCAAAGCCCGGCCAGTCCTTGGCCTTGAGCCCGCGCTGGTCTTTGAAGAAGAGGTCGTGCATTTCCATGTACTTGCCCTGGTCGCCGGCGCAACGCGCGGCGACCGCGGCGGCGGCGGCGGCGGGATGGATCGAGGTCAGGGGAAAGTCCCGGAGCACATAGCGCAACTTGCCGGTGTCGACATATTCGCGCATGAGCCGCGGCATCACCGAACGGAAATGGCGGGCGCAGAACGGGCACTGGTAATCGGAGAACTCCACCAGGGTGACCTTGGCGCCGACCTTGCCGATGGCGTGCGCCCCGGCGGTGGAGATGGTGACGTTCTTGGGCGGGCCGGAGCGCCCGCGGGCGCCCTGCAGCATCCGGTTCAAGGCGGCGAACTGCTGGGCGATGACCTCCTGGCTCCTCTTGATCTCGGCGAGATCCTGGTTGCCGCCGCCGCGCCAGAAATCGGGCCCGCCGCCCATCACCATGCCAACCAGGATCAGCGCCACCACGCCGGGGATCGCCAGGATTATCTGCCACAGCGGTTTCATAGCCACCCTCCATCATCATCGCCGCGCCCGCCAGGGGCAGAATGCGGCCTTGTTGTGCTATCCTGCAACACTTAACAAAACCTTACAACTTTTGCACGAGCGACGGAGAGCCCCCCATGGCCAAATCCCGCACCCGGGCACGTAAGAAGAAATCCCGGACGCCGAAGACCGCCGCCAAATCCATCCCTTGGGGGGGCACGGCGCCCACCCACGCAGGACGCAAGCGCTGGGTGTTCCGCGGCGTCCTCGCCGCCGTCGCCATAGGCGCCGGGCTTGCCTGGTGGGTCTTTGGCACCGATGAGCGGGACTTCCTCGGCCTCGCCGCCCAGGGCCAAGAGGGACTGAAACGCATCAAGACCGTGCCCAGCGCCGGCGGCGGCCATCTCGACCCCAGGCAAAGCCGTGTCTATTCCAGCCGCTTCCCGACCTCGGGCCGCCACCACCGGAGCTGGACCGGTGCCGGCTTCCACCGCACCCCCCAGATGGCGACCCAGCTGGTTCATGCCCTCGAGCACGGCAACATCGTGATCTATTACGACAAGCCCGGCGCGGAGGTGATCGAAACGCTGGAGGCCTGGACCGGGCTTTACACCCACCAGTGGTCCGGCGTCATCGCCACCCCTATGCCCCGCCTGGGTCCAGCGGTGGTGCTCACCGCCTGGACCAAACAGCTCAGGATGGCCGAGTTCAAGGCGGCCGAGGCGGCGGCCTTCATCGACGCCTTCCGCGGCCGCGGGCCCGAACATCCGGTGCGCTGAGCCCGGCCCAGCTTTCCCCGTGAGGTCCGCCGGGCCGCCGTCGTGAGCTCGGGCATGGGCCAGTTAAGCGCCCCCAAGCCGAACAATAACGGCCGGTAACACCGTAACCCCAATAATAATATCGGCTTTTAGTTTGGATTTATTTTTAATAAAATTTTAGTAAATCTAGGGATTTACTTAATTTGACCTTTCTGTAAGCTAACTGTCATCAAAATGTAATAGAAAAACCAAGGGTTTATACTTGACCAACCCCCGCTAAACTCATTATAACTTCTATCAGAAACATGCCGAGGTGCATGGCCGCCTCCCCCGTCCCCCGCGATGGGTTTGCCGGAGGGAGGGCCGGACCCCCGGTTGGAGAATTTAAACAGACACAACAAAAGTAATCAAAGCGTTCTTACGGGATTTATTGCGGGCCTTGGTCGTGGTTTTCCACTCTGCCCCTGGATTACG
>JAZFWG010000036.1:0-2299 GCA_036448135.1 Alphaproteobacteria bacterium | reverse complement strand
CCGCGATATCTTCGACGCCGCCGGCGGCATCGAGGGCGCGGGCAAGATGGTGCGCGCCAGGGAATTTGCCGAGATGGGCGCCCCGATCTCGTGCCTTGGGGCCGATTCGGTCGCGCGGGCCAGGGATCTCGGTCTCAGGCTCGGCGCCTACAAAGTGAAGAAGCCCGGCGACATCGAGAACGCGCTGAATTGGGGCGTCAACGTCTTCACCACCGACCGTCCGGATCTGGCGATGACGCTTCGCCGCCGACTTTACGGGGTTTGAGAACCGCCGCCCTCGGCCTCGATCTCCTTGCCGCCCCGGAGACGGGTTTGGGGCCGATCACAGTTCCGTTGGAATCGCGAAAGCGGCTGGCCCGGCCGGGGAACTCGGCTTAAAATGCCGGCCGAGAGGGGCATCGCGCCGGTCGGCGCGGCCCCGGGAGCAAGCAAGATCACCGAGCCGGATAGTGCTCTAATGGCGCCAAGGCGATACCCTGTCCCGGCGCAAGGGCGGGAAGCGAACAACGGCCTTGCAATCAGCATTGATACCCCTCCTCGGCGACAGCCGGGCGGATCACGGCCGCCAAGCCGGCGTCATATGCGGCCATGGGCTGGACGGCAAACACGCAAATAAATTGCGTGTAGGGGATAAAATATGTAAGTTTCGTGTTGACAAAATGGTAAAAACGTAACAATATTACCTTTGAGTGGCTCTAAGTTCTGTGGTTTCGCGGCCGGCCCCGGCGGGTGAGCTCTTTTTCCGGGAAGCCGGTCTGCCAACCAAATCCCGGCCATGCCATCGGAGCTTGTCTTTTGCGCCGCCGCTTCTCGAGGGACGGCGCCGAAGGCCGCGTTTGAGCGCGAGAGGCCCACCGGCGCCGTTTCGAAGCTTACTCGGTGAGGAGATTTGGAGTGAGGGAGAAATGACGCAAGAACCAGTGGCCATCATCGGGGGAAACATGCCACGCTGGATACGTTTCGAATATGGTGGAAAGAGCGGCTTCGGGACGCTCGAGGACGACACCATCACGGTGCACGAGGGGGAGATGTTTGCCTCGCCCTCGGCGAGCGGCGAGACGCTCTCGCTTTCCGATGTCACGGTGCTGACGCCGTGCGTGCCAAAGAAGATGATCGCCCTTTGGAACAACTTCCACGCCCTGGCCGAGAAGTTGAGCATGCCCGAGCCCGAGGAGCCGCTCTATCTCATCAAGACGGACAATTCCTATCTCGCTTCGGGTCAGGTCATCCGCCGGCCCAACGCCTACAGCGGCAAGGTGGTCTACGAGGGCGAGATCGGCATCGTCATCGGCAAGGAATGCAAGGAAGTGTCCGAGGACGACGCCGACGATCACATCTTCGGCTACACCTGCATCAATGACGTCACCGCCGCCGAGCTGATCAACAAGGACCCGACCTTCGCCCAGTGGGTGCGGTCGAAAAGCTTCGATACCTTCGGCGTCTTCGGGCCGGTGATCGCCACCGGGATTGACCCGGACAATCTGTCGATCAAGACCGTGCTCAACGGCCAGGAACGGCAGAACTATCCGGTCAGCGACATGATCATAGGGCCTCGGCTGATCGTCAGCCTGCTGTCGCACGACATGACGCTCCATCCCGGCGACGTCATTTGCTGCGGCACCTCCGTCGGCGTCGGCTCGATGAAGGAGCCGAGCAACACCATCGAGGTCTCGATCGAGGGCATCGGAACGCTGAGCAACACCTTCGTGCAGTGACGGGCGTGCAGTGACGGGCCGGTATTCGCCGGCCCGTTCGTTATGGCCTCGGGTGACTTCGGCAGGGCTTGGCCGGGCCAACTCACTTAGGCGAATAAGAAAGCAGTAATTTAGGGAGAGAATCATGCGAATCTGCATTGTCGGCGCCGGCGCCATCGGCGGCCTCATGGGCGCCAAGCTGGCGCTGTCCGGCCAGGCACTCACCCTGATCGATCAAGGCGCGCACCTCGCGGCGATCAAGGAGAACGGCCTCAAGCTGGTGATGGAGGACGGCACCGAGCACATCGCCAAGGACGTCAAGGCGACGGACAGCTTCGATGAAGCCGGGCCGCAAGACATGGTCATCCTGGCGCTCAAGGCCCATTACATCGGGTTGGTGGCGCCGAAACTGCCGGCCCTGTTCGACGCCGATACATCCGTCGTCACGGTCCAGAATGGCCTTCCCTGGTGGTACTTCCAAAGGCACGGCGGCGAGTTCGACGACCGCCGCCTCGAGACCCTCGATCCCACCGGCGTGATCGAGGCCAACATCGAGGCCCGTCGCATCATCGGCTGCGTCGTCTACCCGGCGGCCGCGGTCACCG
>JAZFWG010000035.1:0-7827 GCA_036448135.1 Alphaproteobacteria bacterium | reverse complement strand
GGGCGCGAATAGGATCGTACAGATGATCACCGCCGCGGCAATGCCGGCGATGTCGGCGGTGATCCCGGCGGCCAAAGCGTGGCGGATGCGCCGGATATTGACCGCGCCGAAATAGACGGCGATGACGTAAAAGGTGGTTTCGGTCGATCCCTGGAACGTGCTGACGAGAAACCCGACATAGCTGTCGGGCCCGGTGTTGGGATCATTGATGATCGAGGCCAGAATCCCGTAGGCGCCGGAGCCGGACAGCGGGCGCAGCAATGCCATGGGCAAGGCCTCGGCCGGCAGCCCGACCGCGGCTGTGAATGGGCTGATTGCGGTGATGACCATTTCGAGGGCGCCACTGGCCCGGAACATGGCAACCGCCACCAAGATGGCCACCAGATAGGGAATGATGCGGATGGCGACGCGAAAGCCGTCCCGGGCGCCTTCGACGAAGACCTCGTAAACCCGCACCCGGCGTATCACGCCGAAACCGAGAAGACCGACCATGATCCCGGGGATGATCCATGGTGAAATCGCATCCCCGTAAAACACGGTCAGGGGAACCAACGCCGCAATGGCGAGGATGAAGATGGTCGAAACCCAGGACGGATAAGAGTCTCCGCCATTATCCATGGCGATGTCCGTGGTGGGGTCCGCCGAGGGGTCGGGATCGGCGAACACCTCATCACCGCCGCCGGTTTGTTCGGCCCGCGCGTCACCGGCGCCGGTGGGCATCGCCCAATAGCGGCTGTAGAGCTTGGCGGCGAGGATGGCGACGGTGGTGGAGCAAATGGTGGCGAACAGCGTGGTCGGCAGGATCGCCGCCGGCTCCACCGACCCGGCCGCGGCGCGCAAGGCGATGACGCCGGTCGGCAACAGGGTCACCGATGAGGTGTTGATGGCAAGGAACAAGGCCATGGAATCGGTGGCGGTGCCCTTGTGGGGGTTGAGGGTATCAAGCGCCTGCATGGCGCGGATGCCGAACGGCGTAGCGGCGTTGCCGAGACCCAGCGCATTGGCCGACAGGTTGAGGACCATGGCGCCCATGGCCGGATGGTTGGCCGGCACATCGGGGAACAGGCGCACCATCAAGGGCCGGATGGTCTTGGCGATAATGACGAGAAGGCCGCCGGCCTCGGCCACCTTCATCAGCCCGAGAAACAGGGCCATGACCCCGACGAGCCCGATCGCCAGGGTCACCGAGCTCGTGGCGGAATCGACCATGGCGGCGCCCAAGGCCTGCATCGGCGTCAAGTCGGCGGTGCCTTGGTACACCCAGGTCAGTTCGCGGTAGCCGGTGACGAGAAATGAGATGAGGACGATGGCAAAGAAAATGCCGTTCATGCCCGTATCCTGTATTTCAAAATTATTATTTAAAACAAATAACTATATAAGAAAGCTGATGCATCAAATTAATCAACTTTGGGCCCTCATCCCGCCGCCGGCAATGGCTCGCCAAGCTCCGCATCATCGCGCCGTTCGCGGATGGTGAGCGCCATGATACCCGCCACCATGGCAAGGGCGATGGCGGCAATCCAGGTCCAATCATAGTTGTTGAAGAGGTCGTAGACATAGCCCCCCATGAAGGCGCCGGCGGCGCCGCCGAAGGCGTGGAACATGCCGAGAATACCGATGGCGAGACCGATCACCTTGAGGCCGAGATGGGACGCCACCAGCGACGTGGTCACCGGGATGGTGGAATAATCGAACAGGCCGAACACCACGGCGAAGATGAACAGCAACGACACGTCATAGGCCGGGATCAGCATCAGGATGAAGAAGGAAAACCCCCGCAGGATGTAGATGGACGCCAGCAGCACCGGCCGGTTCATGCGGTCGGCAAGATAACCGGCGGTGGCCATGCCCACCATGTTGAAGACCGCCAGCACCCCAAAGGCCAAGGCTCCGGTCGGCCTCGGGATGCCGCAGAATTCCGCATAGGGCAGCAAATGGGTCTCCACCACGCCGGCGGTGGTGAAACCACAGATGGTGTAGCTGCCAAGAAGCGCCAGGTACGTGCGGTCGCGGAACAGATAGCGGAGCTTCGCCGAAAGCGTGAGCGCAGGCTCGGCATCGACGGTCTTCACATTGTCGATCTTGCTGCCACGCAGCAAGATCCAAGCCACCGGCACCAGGGCGAAACTGGCGATGCCGAGAAATATATAGCCGTAACGCCAGCCTAACAGTTCCAAGACCGCGGCGAGGGCCGGCAGCAGGGCCAGATGCCCGGCGGTGGAGCCGCTCGATCCAATGCCGACGGCAAGACCCCGGTTACGGGTGAAATAAATCGCGATGGTGGCGCTGACGATGCTTTTGCCGACGACAGCGAAGCCGATCCCGGCCAACAGCGCGTAACTTAGTAGGTAATGCCATTTCGCCGTGACCATGGAGGTCAGGACCAGCCCGACGCCTGTGATCACAAGCCCCAAGGTTATGATCATGCGCGGGCCATGGCGGTCGAGCAGGTTGCCGATGAACGGCGAGGTCAGCGCCATGACGATAAGGGCGCCGGCGGCAATGGATGAAACGAAGCCGCGGCTCCAACCGAGATCGGTCTCCAGTTCCGTCATGATCAGGCCGAGACTTGCGCGGGTCGCCGATATCACGCTCAAGGCCAGGAAACAGACGCCGACGACGATCCAACCCTGGGGGTTGGACTTAACGGTCCGTATCAGCACGCCCCGCTTACTCCACCGCTTGCAGGAAAATCAATGACTTGGGCTCCATGGCCACAAGAGCATATAGGTTTTGCCCGGTGGCGCAAATGGCCTCGTTGATGCGCAACAAACCACTAGCATTCTAACCAATCCGATTGCGATGGACGGCCGAGAGGACGTACACTGACATCAAATAATCTATGGGAGGAAATCATGTTCGCGAAGATCAACCATCTCGCCATGGTCAGCGACCAATATGCGCTGGTCAGCAATTTCTACCAAGCCGTGTTCGGCATGAAGACGTCGGGCAAGCCCCGGCCGGCCCGCGCCGCGGTGGTCGGTGACGGTTATATCGGCTTCAACATCAACCCGCGCCGCGCCGCGCGCCGCGCCGGGCTCGACCATTTCGGCTTCATGGTCGAGGATGTGGAGACCGTCTATGAACGTATGCAAAATAAAGGTCCCGAGTGCCAGTGGGTGAAGCGGCCGGGCAGCCGGCCTTTCGCCGGTGTCAGCGGCAACGATCCCGACGGCAACGTCTTCGACCTGTCGCAACAGGATATGGAACAGCGCAAGGACGTTTACGTGGATCAAGCCTGGGAACAGGACCGCACCGTCCATCATTTCGCCCTCCGCACCATGCACCCGGAAAAGTGCGCCGAGTTCTACGCCGATGTTTTCGAACTCAGCCCGGCCAACGTCAAGAACGGCGAGGGCAACCATTACCTCACCGATGGCCGGGTCACCATGATCATCAAGCCATGGCGGATTCCCGACTATCTCGGCACCGGCATCACCGGGCCGGGCATGGACCATATCGGATTCAAGGTCGAAAGCGTCGAAGCATTCAAGAAGGACCTCGCGGAGTTGGTCTCCAACAATCCCAAACTGTCACCGGTGCCGGTCGATGGGGGATCGGAAGGGGGCGCGACCATGAAGATGTTCACGAGCACTTGCCCCTTCGGCCAGCATCACTTTTCCGATGTCGATGGCGTCATGCTTGATGTCTTCGAGGACTGAGTTGGACCAAAACAATACAAAAGGAGTTGCCCATGGCGGCGCGTATCAACCATCTCGCCATTTCCAGCACTGAATATGCCCTCGAGGGGAAGTTCTACGAAAGGATCTTCGGACTGAGGCAGAACACCATCCGGGGCGCCGGCTTCGCCATCACCGTCGGCGACGGCTATATGGGAATCAACATCAATCCCCGCAGTGCCGGGCGTCAAGCCGGGTTCGACCATTACGGCATACAAGTCGATGATGTGGAAGACACCCTGGAGCGCATGCGCCAGAAATATCCCGAATGCCGCACCCTCAAGCGGCCGAGCAACCGGCCCTTCGCCGGCCTCAGCACCCACGATCCCGATGGCAACTTGTTCGATCTGTCGCAAAGCAATATGGAAAACCGCGGCGGCATCTACGAAGACGGCGAATGGGATCAGCCGCGTACCGTCAGCCATTTCGCGCTCCGCACCATGAACCCGGAGCGCGTGGCCCAGTTCTATATGGACGTGTTCGACCTCAAGCTTCTCAACGAGCCAACCGCCGACGGCTACCGGAATTTGTCCGATGGCCGCATCACCATGGTGTTGATGCCATGGATCATCGATGATTTCGCCGACACCGGCATTTGCCGGCCAGGCCCGGACCATATCGGCTTCAAGGTCGAAAGCGTCGACGCGGTGAAGGAGGAGCTTGAGTTTGCGGCAAGACAGAACCCTTATTTCCGCACCATGCCGGTGGGCGTCAATCCCGAAGGCGAGGCGCGGCAGAAGCTGATGCAGAAATGCCCGTTCGGTCATTTTCAATTCGCCGACCCCGACGGGGTGCTGCTCGACATCTCCGAATAAAGAGGATGCGTTCCATGTTCGCACAACTGAACCACATGGCTGTGATCAGCCACCAATACCCGCTGCTTGAGAAGTTCTACCGCTCGGTTTTCAAGTTCAAGAACAACGCCCGCAACGATGGAGAGGGCTCGGCGGTGGTCGGTGATGGCTATGTCGGCTTGAATATCCTACCGCGCCGGGACGGCTATGTGGGCGGCTTCGATCATTTCGGCCTGGCGGTCGACAGCATCGATACGGTGCTGGAACGGATGAAGAAGGCCCACCCCAACACCAAAATGGTGAAGCGGCCCAGCTACCGCCCCTTCGCCGCCTATTCCGGCAACGATCCCGACGGCAATGTCTTCGACCTGGCCGAAAAGACCGGCAAAAATCTCAAGGACGTCTATGCCCAGCAGCATGAGAAAGGCTGGGGCGAAAACGGCGAATGCCAGTTCTGGCGCTTTGCCATCCGCACCATGAACCCGGAGCTCTGCGCCCAATTCTACGCCGACGTGTTCGAACTCCAGCCGGCCAACGTGCCCGAAGACAAGGAGGGCTACCACCTGACCGACGGACGGGTGACGCTGTCGCTCATGCCATGGAGCATTGAAGGATTCGAGGGCATGTCGATCAAGCGCTCGGGCCCCGATCATATCGGCATCCGGGTTCCGGACCTGGATGCATTCAAGAAAGAGGTGACGCGGATCGCCGAGAAGAATTCCTACCTTGCGCCGACGCCATTGGGCGGAAGCCCGGAAGCCACCACCCGCAAGGAACTTTTGGCGAAGTGCGCCCTCGGCAAGTACCAGATGGGCGATCCCGACGGCAATTGGATCGACATCACCGACGAATAAGCGGGCAACGTCCGGTCAGGTTGCCTTGAGGAAGGCCTCGACATCGTCCGGCCCCTGGACCGCGACGCCAGTAAGGGAGCGGTCGATGCGCCGCGCGAGGCCGGTCAGCACCCGGCCGGCGCCGAGTTCGACCACCCGGCCGATGCCTTGGTCCTTCATATAGAGGATGGATTCGCGCCAGCGCACCGCACTGGTGAGTTGCGCCACCAGTTGGTCGCGGATGGTGTCGGGGTCACTGACGGCGGTGGCGGCGACGTTGCTGACCAGCGGCACCGCCGGCGCCTTGATGGGGATGTCGGCCAGGGCCCGGGCCAGGGTGTCGGCGGCGGGGGCGAGCAGGGGGCAATGGGTCGGTACGCTGAGCGGCAGTTCGATGACCCGCTTGACGCCACGCTCGCGGGCGATGTCCATGGCGCGGTCGACCCCGCCACGGCTGCCGCTGATCAGGATCTGATCGGGGGCATTGTCACCGGCGACGACGCAGACCTCTTGGCCATTGCCATCGGCGACGGCGGCAGCGGCGATGTCCCGGGCGCCATCGCGGTCGATGCCGATCAGGGCGGCGATGCCGCCTGCGCCTTCGGGCACGGCGTCTTGCATGGCCCGGGCGCGGACGCGGACGAGACGGATGGCATCGGGGAGGCTGAACGCGCCGGTGGCGGCCAAGGCGGAATATTCGCCGAGCGAATGGCCGGCGACGAAGCGGCAGGATTTGGCGAGATCAAGCCCTTCGCCTTCCAGCACCCGCACCACTGCAAGGCTCGCCGCCATCAGCGCCGGCTGGGTGTTCTCGGTGAGGTTGAGGTCATGCTCGGGGCCTTCGAACATCAGCCGGCTCAGGCTTTGGCCCAGGGCGTCATCGACCTCGGCGAACACATCGCGGGCGGCCGGATAGGCATCGGCGAGTTCGCTGCCCATGCCGACGGCCTGGGAGCCTTGTCCGGGAAAGAGGAAAGCCTGGTCCATGGTGGTTTCTACCCGGAATTGTGCCGCGAGACCAAGCCCAACTTGCGCCAGTCCATTGACCGGGAGGGCGGAATCGAACGGGGCGCCCAATGGGCGCCCCGGACGTAACGACTGTAGCGACTGGTGTCTTAAGTTCTACGCCGCCTTGATCTCGGACAGGAACTTCTCGACTTCCTGACCCAATTTCTCGGATTCTTGCGAAAGGCTGGCCGAGGCCCCCTTCATCTGCTCCGCCGCACTGCCGGTTTCGGCCGCCGCCGTGGTGACGCCGGCAATGTTGGAAGAGACCTCCTGGGTGCCCGAGGCCGCCTCTTGCACATTGCGGGCGATTTCCTGGGTCGCGGCACCTTGCTCCTCGACCGCCGATGCGATCGAGGAGGCGATCTCGTTGATCTCCTGGATGGTCGTGGAGATGCCGCCGATGGCGCCGACCGCCTCCTGGGTGACGGTCTGCATGGTCGTGATCTGAGCGCCGATCTCCTCGGTCGCCTTGGCGGTCTGGGTGGCCAGGGTCTTGACCTCGGAGGCGACCACCGCGAAGCCCTTGCCGGCGTCGCCGGCCCGCGCCGCCTCGATGGTGGCGTTCAAGGCCAAAAGGTTGGTCTGGCTGGCGATGTCATTGATCAGTTCGACCACTTGGCCAATCTTCTGGGCGGCCTCGGCCAAACCCTGCACCGTGGCGTTGGTTCTCTCGGTCTCCTCCACCGCCCTCTGGGCGATCGTGGCTGAATTGGCCACCTGCTGACTGATTTCGTTGATCGAGGACGACAGCTCCTCCGCCGCCGTGGCCGCGGTCTGCACGTTGTTGGTGGCCTGTTCCGAGGCTGAAGCCACGGCGTTCGATTGCTGGGAGGTTTGTTCGGCGGTCGCCGCCATGGCCTGGGAGGTCGCTTCCATCTCGGTGGAGGCGGAGGCGACGGTCTTGAGAACGCCGGTGACGGTTTCATCGAACGCCTTGGAGGTCTTCTCGATCTGCTGGGCGCGCTTCTCCTTGGCTTCGCGCTCCTTGGCTTGCTCCGCCTCGAGGCGTTTGGCCTCGACGGCGTTGCCCTTGAAGATGCTCAAGGCATTGGCAACAGCCCCGATCTCGTCATCGGACCGCGCCGTAATTTCCACCGACAGGTCACCGGAAGTCAGGGCATCCAAGGCCCCAACGACTTCGGTCAAGGGCCGGGTGATACTGAATTTGATAATGACAAACACCAGTCCGCTAGAAGTGATAAAGCCGCCAATCGCGACAAGCATTATCAGCCACGCGGCGAATTGCTCATGTTCTGCCGCGGTCTTCCCGGCCTTCTCGGTGAATTTCTCAATCTCGGTCAGGAGTGCCTCAAGTTCATGATCCAGTTTTTCCTCTTCCTTTTCAATCGTGGGCACAAGTTTATGGGCCTCTTTGATATCGTTGACTTTAATCATCTCGAACGCCTGGTAGGCATGGAGCTCATAGCCCTTATGGGCGTGTTCGATTTTGGTCATGGCCTCCAACACGTGCTTGAACTCAGCTCGCTCTTCTTCCGTTCTGGCATGCTCCAG
>JAZFWG010000034.1:0-4110 GCA_036448135.1 Alphaproteobacteria bacterium | reverse complement strand
TTCACGCCAGCGCTATCTGGTGGGCAACCGCATCACCGAGGCCGATTGGCGGCTGTTCCCGACGCTGTTGCGGTTCGATCTGGTTTATTACAGCCATTTCAAATGCAATCTCCGGCGCATCGCCGATTATCCCAATCTTTCGGCCTATCTGCGTGAGCTTTATCAGTGGCCGGGGGTGCGCGAGACCTGCGATCTGCAGAAGATCAAAACCGGCTATTACACCAGTCAGGTTCACATCAACCCCACGGGAATCGTGCCGGTGGGCCCGGAATTGCATCTGGATGACCCCCACGACCGCGACCGTTTTGATCGTGCGGCCTGACGGGGCGCCTTGGTGACGCCGGTCCAGCTCTATGCCTGGAATTTCATGTCGTATCCGTTTGGCCTAGGCCAAAAATTGCCCGGCTCCAATGGCTTGGCCGTAATGAAGGGCGCCGGCCATGCCGTCCATGAGGAACAGCCTGATGAAACAACCAGGATAATCACCGAATTCCTTGCCACCGACGGGTGATTGTTTGACCGTAACCCCATCACGTGCAATATCGATTGATTGGTGCCGCAAAAAAGCCTAAATGCGATCCCATCATCTTTCGCGCAACGGTCCCTGCGAAGGACACCAAAAGTGTTACCGCTTCCAATCGGCCCCATCGAAGCCATCGCCACTCGGGGCCCGGCCCTCGCCCGGGTGTTTTGGACGTGCGCGCTCCTGGTGGCGATGGCGGTCGCCGGTCCGGCTCAGGCCCAGAACCAGGACAAGGGTCTCAAATTTTTCCGCATCGGCACCGGCTCGACCTCGGGGATCTATTTCCCCATCGGCGGGTTGATCGCCAGCGCCATCTCGAATCCGCCGGGATCGCGCCAATGCGACCGCGGCGGCAGTTGCGGCGTGCCCGGCCTCATCAGCGTCGCCCAGGCGACCATGGGCTCGGTCGACAACGTCCAGGCCATCGCCACCGGCGCCCTGGAATCCGGCCTGGCCCAGGCCGACGTTGCCACTTGGGCCTATAACGGCACCGGTATCTTCAAGGGCAAAAAGCCGGTGACCAATTTGCGCGCCATTGCCAACCTCTACCCGGAAAGCATCCATGTGGTGGTGCGCCGGGCCGCGAAGGTCCGGGGGTTTCACGACCTGGTGGGCAAGCGCGTGTCATTGGACGCCAAGGGCTCGGGCACCCAGGTCAATGCCAGGCTTATCCTTCGACTCCACAACATCCGGCTTGACCAGATCAAGCTGGTCCACGTCCAGCTTGGCCCCGCCATCGACATGATGCGCGCCGGCAAGCTTGACGCATTTTTCTTCGTCGGCGGCTTTCCGGTCGCCGCCATCGCCGAACTGGCCCAGAAGGTGCCGATCAAGCTGCTGCCGATCTCCGGGGAATTCGCTACCACGCTGCTCAAGAGCGATCGTTTCTTCACCCACAACGTGATCCCGGCCGGCACCTATAAAGGGGTGCGACGAACCCGGACCGTCAGCGTCGGCGCCCAATGGTTCGTCGATGCCAAGCTCGATGACGATCTCGTCTATGGCGTGATCCGGGCGCTGTGGCACAAGAACACCCGGCGTTTGCTGGACAGTGGCCATCACAACGCCAAGCTTATCAGCCTTGAGACCGCGCTCTCGGGCATCGGCGTCCCCCTCCATCCGGGGGCGGAGCGCTACTACCGGGAAGCGGGGCTGATCAAATAATCGGTTTCGGTGGGGCCCTTTGAGGCCAAGGCCCCAGGGATTCAGCCGCAATTCAGTCAGAATTCAACTCGAATTCAGGGATGATCCAGGTCTCGTTCCGGGCCGCATTGGTCCATTCCACCATCAGCGGATGGCCGAGCACGGCCTCGAGATAGGCCTGGCCGGTGTCCTCCAGCGCAATTCCAAAGGTCCTGAAGCGGCTTGCCATGGGCGCATACATGGCGTCGGCGATGGTGAAGCCGCCGAACAGCAACTCGCCATCGCCGCCGAAGCGTTGCCGGCAGTCGCGCCAGATCGCCTCGATCCGGTTGACGTCCGAGCGCACATCATCGTCGAGTTCTGGCGCCGTCTTGGCCGCCCCGGCCCGTATGTTCATGGGCATGTTCCGCCGCAAGGCAACGAAGCCCGCATGCATTTCCGCCGAAACCGCCCGGGCGACGGCGCGGGCCTCAATGCCGCTGGGCCACAGCCCGGCATCGGGGACATGTTCGGCGAGATATTCGGCGATGGCGAGGGAGTCCCAGATCACGGTTTCGCCATGGCGAAGCGCCGGCACCTTGCCCGAGGGCGAATGGCGCAGGATGTTCTCCGTGGTGTTAGCCTGGCGCAGGGGGATGACGATCTCGTCATAATCGACGCCGGTGGCCGCCAGCGCGAGCCAGGCCCGAAGCGACCAGGAGGAATAGTTCCGGTTGCCGATGACGAGGGTGAATTCTGCCATGGCCGTGACTTCCCAACCTCCGGTTTCGGGGCCTAAGTTTGCGGTGATAGGGCAAGTATCGGTCCGGCGCAACCCCGGCGCTGTGCAATTCCGTTGCTTCAAGAGCGCCCCGGGTATAAGTAATACCGCAAGCGGAACAAATTCCTGTGGGAAGGGCTTGGCCATGGCGATCAAGCTGACCTTCGACCAGGCGCTCGATATCTGGCGCGGTGCTATTCTCGAGACCGTGCGCCGCGATGCTCCCGATCTGACGGCCCGCCAGATGGCGGTGGTGCTTTCGGTCTATCTGGCGCCGCCCCCGCACACGGTGCGCGGCCTTGCCAAAATCCTCAATGTCTCGAAGCCGGCGATCACCCGTGCGCTGGACCGGCTCGAAAAGCTGGATTTTGTCAAACGCAAGGTCGATGACCAGGATAGGCGCAGCGTTCTCATCCAACGCACCGTCAATGGATCGGTATATCTGCGCGAAACCGCGGACCTGATCGTCGCGGCCGGGGAAGCAAGCGAACGCTAGGCCAGCGAAGCTCCGAAGCCAAAGCTAAGTCTGAAACGAGATGGGGCCGGTGAGACCGAAGGCCGGCCAAGCGCCTAGCGGCGCTGTTCAGGCGTCCTGGTCCTCGATCGAGCCATCTGTGCCGGTGGCGGGCAAGCCTTCGCCGGTGGCGATGACGCAGCTGGTGCCGCTCGAATTGGTGAGGATCACCGTCCAGGTGCCCTTGGTGGACGATTTGAGGATCTCCAGAAGACCTTGATCCTCAATCATCCTGACTTCGGCCAAATGCTCTTCGAACTCGGCGGCAAGACGGTCAAGCATGTCTGTGCGGTTGATACAAATGGTCTGTGCCACCGCAAGTGAGGGCATGGCCAACAAAAGTGATATCGCAACTACAAACTTTTTCATTTCGGCCCTCCAATCTGATCTACCTGATCCGGATTCGCGAGGCCGTTAGTTAGCGAATCGCGGTGACATTCATCGACCCGATCTTTCCGGGCCGCGATCATATCTCCCTGTTAAGGCGAATTTTTTACAGAATCTCGGACGGTTCAAGCCATCACAGCTTGCTATCCTACTAGTGGGATGTTCACATATGGTTAATTTTAGAAGTATTCAAGAAGAATATTTAAGAATTGTTTAGGGTCAATAACCGGCCTCAATCTCGACCAGGTGCGAAAAAGCCACTCCACAGCCTTGACGGCGGATGTTTTCGGCGACCATGGCGGTGGCCGTGGGCGCCAGCGTCATGGCGGCGATGTGGGGCGTTCCGGTCGAAAGAAAGGGCCACCGCCAATGGCGGTGGCCCGCATTCAATCTACCCTAAATTTGATGGTAATGATTATTTTCCGAAGATAGCCTTGCGCGTGCGCTTGACCAGCTTGGCATCGATCTTCATGGCCTTGGCGACGGAAGCATCAAGCACTTTGCCGGTTTCCGGCGATACCGGCACATTGCGCTTCTTGGCATCGGCGAGGAGGGCGGGATCCTTGACCATCTTGTCGAATGCCACACGCAACGCCTTGACGCGGTCCTTGGGCACCCCTGGCGGGAAGGTAAACGAACGGCCCATCACCGCGTAAGAAGACATGAACGTGGCGATGTCCCGGTCGGCCTGGTTCTTGGTCAGTTCGAAAAGCGACGGGATGTTGGGCAGATCGGCCTCGCGCTTCATCGCCACGGTAATGATGGGGACCAAGAACCCGGACT
>JAZFWG010000033.1:0-11407 GCA_036448135.1 Alphaproteobacteria bacterium | reverse complement strand
TGGCGTCTTCGATCGCAAGGTCAAGTCGATCACGCTGACGGCCGAGATGAAGAAACTCGTCGGTTTGTCCCAGGACAAGATGACCCCCGACGCGCTGATCCGGGCCATCCTCACCGCCAAGGCCGATTTGTTGTGGTTCGGCGGCATCGGCACCTTCGTCAAGGCCAGTTCCGAACGGCACATCGATGCCGATGACCGCACCAATGATTCGGTCCGTGTCGATGCCCGGGAGTTGCGCTGCCGGGTCATCGGCGAGGGCGCCAATCTCGGGGTCACCGAGTTCGGGCGCATCGAGGCCGCCCGCAACGCCGGCTGCAAGCTCAACAGCGACGCCATCGACAATTCGGCGGGTGTCGACACCTCGGACCACGAGGTCAATATCAAGATCCTGCTCCGCGGCGCCGTCGATGGCGGGTCCCTGACCATGAAGACACGCGATGTACTTCTGCAAAAGATGACCGCCGAGGTGGCCGGTCTGGTGCTGCGCGACAATTATCTCCAGACCCAGGCCCTTTCCATCGCCGAGGCGCGCGGCGTCGAGCTTCTCGACGCCCAGACCCGCCTCATGCGCGGTCTCGAACGCTCGGGCCGGCTCGACCGCAAAATCGAATTTCTGCCCAATGATGAGACATTGGACGAATATGCAGCCAAGAACTGCGGCCTCACCCGGCCCGAATGCGCGGTGCTGCTGGCCTACGGCAAGATCGACCTTTATGACGCGCTGCTCGACACCGATCTTCCAGACGACGCGGTGCTACTCGAAGACCTAAAGCAATATTTCCCCGCCCCGCTCAGGGCGCAGTACGCCAAGGCGATCGCCTGCCATCCGCTTCGCCGCGAACTCATCGCCACCGGTTTCGTCAACGCCATGGTGAATTGTGTCGGCCCCACCTTCGTCAACGAAATCAGGGAAAAAACCGGCCAGGGGGCCGGCGCCGTGGCCCGCGCCTATGCCGCCGCCGACGGCGCTTTCGCCGCCCATGACCTGTTGCGCGACATCGAAGCGCTGGACAACAAGGTCGATGCCGCTGTCCAGACCGAAATGATGATTGAGGTCGGCCGCCTGGTTGAACGCTCTACCTATTGGTTCCTGCGCAATACGCCGCAGCCGCTCGATATCGCCAAGACCATCGCCCAGTTCCGGCCCGGCATCGAAAAATTGGCCGAATGTCTGGCCGATGTGGTCTCCCCCGAACACTGTGACGCCCTGGCCCGGAATGGCCGGAAATTGGCCGATGCCGGGGTTCCCAGGATGCTGGCGGGGAACATGGCGTCGCTCGATGTGCTGATCTCCGGCTGTGACGTGGTCTGCATCGCCGGTGGCGACACCACGGCGGTCAAGAAGGTCGCGGAATGCTATTTTGCCCTGGGGACGAAATTCGGCCTCGACTGGTTGCGAACAATCGCCCAGGACTTGGACACGGAAACCCACTGGGAGAAGCAGTTGATCGGCGCCATCGTCGATGAACTGTTCATGCTCCAGAGCCAACTCACCTCCAAGGTTTTTGGCGCCGGTGCCGCCATAGAGGCCTGGACCGCATCCCGCGAAAATGCGGTGAAGCGGGTTGAACTTATCCTCGACGAATTGCGGGCGGTGGGGTCCCACGACCTCGCGATGCTCGGGGTCGCCACCCGCGAATTGCGTCTCCTGATCACGGGATAGGGGGCGACCCTCCCGCTCAGTGACGCCCCCGCTTAGTGACGAAAGTGGCGCATGGCGGTGAAGACCATGGCAAGGCCGGCCTCGTCGGCGGCTTTGATGACGTCATCATCCTTGATCGAACCGCCAGGTTGAATCACCGCCCGGGCGCCGGCCGCGGCGGCGGCCAACAGGCCGTCGGGGAAGGGAAAGAAGGCGTCGCTCGCCACCACGGAATCCTTGGCACGGCTCTCGATTTCGTCCATGGCCTGGGCGCTCGCCTCGGCCTTGCCGGCGGCGATGCGCGAGGAATCGACCCGGCTCATCTGGCCGGCGCCGATGCCGACGGTGGCGCCGTCCTTGACATAGACGATGGCGTTGGACTTGACGTGCTTGCACACCGTGAAGGCGAACAACAGATCCTTGATCTGGGCCGGGGTGGGCGCTTTCTTGGTGACGAGCTTGAGATCGTCGGCGGTGATTTGGCCATGGTCGCGGGTCTGCAGCAACAGGCCCCCGGCCAGGGAGCGCACGGTCATGCCCGGGGCGGTGGCGTCGGCCATGGCGCCGGTGACCAACACCCGCAGGTTTTTCTTGGTAGCGAACAGGTTGCGCGCGTCGTCGTCGAGATCTGGTGCGATCACCACTTCGGTGAACAGCTTGATGATCTCGGCGGCGGTGGCGCCGTCGATGGTCCGGTTGGCGGCGACGATGCCGCCGAAGGCGCTTTGCGGATCCGACGCCAGCGCCTTCAGATAGGCCCGGCTGAGGTCCTGGTCCAAGGCGACGCCACAGGGATTGGCGTGCTTGATGATGGCGATGGCGGGCTCGGTGAATTCCGATACCAGTTCGAACGCGGCATCGGTGTCGTTGAGATTGTTGAAGCTGAGCTCCTTGCCTTGGCGCTGTTGGGCGCCCACGGCGCCGGGCCGGGGCTTGGCCGGGTCCACATAGATCGCCGCATGTTGGTGTGGGTTCTCGCCGTAACGGAGCTTTTGGCGCAAGCGGCCCGAAACCGTGAGATGGGGTGGGAACATCTCGCCCTCCTGGGCGGTGAACCACGTTGTGATGGCGGCGTCATAGGCCGCGGTGCGGGCAAACGCCCGGGCCGCGAGTTCGCGGCGCAGCTCGCCACTGGTGGCGCCATTGCCTTCCTCCATCGCCGCCATGATGTTGCCGTAGTCGGCGGGGTCGGTCACCACGGTGACGGCGGAATGGTTCTTCGCCGCGGCGCGGATCAGGGCCGGGCCGCCGATATCTATGTTCTCGATGCAGGTGGCGAAGTCGGCGCCCTTGGCCACGGTCGCCTCGAACGGATAGAGGTTGATCGCCACCAGATCGATGGGAGCGATGCCGTGCTCGGCCATGGCGGCCAGGTCATCGGGGTTGTCGCGGCGGCCGAGGATGCCGCCATGAATGATGGGGTGCAGGGTCTTGACACGCCCGTCCATCATCTCAGGAAAGCCGGTGTGCTCGGCGATGTCCTTGACTTTGATGCCGGCTGCCTTAAGCGCCTGGGCTGTGCCGCCGGTCGACAGGATCTCGACACCCCTGCCGACAAGAAATGCGCCGAACTCGGCGACGCCGGTCTTGTCGAAAACCGAGATCAGGGCGCGGGTGATCGAAACCGGGTCATCGCCGGCCATGGGGCTCACTTTTTCTTTTTCGATTGATCGGGCGATTCATCTGGCGGCTTCTCTTTCGCGGGCCGGTTCCTCGGTTGATGGTGGATTAACGGCATATTCGGGGACCAGTTGGCGCAAAAGCTCCGATGACCGGGCGGCATCGCCGGCGCGGCAGGCGGTCTCCAGAGCGTCCAGGTTTGAGCGCAGCGCGGCGAAGTCGATCACCCGCGAGGCGGTCAGAAGTACCCCGGCGTAACGGGTGGGGGTGGGCTGTTCTGCGGCATGGAACAGCTCTTCGGTAAGTTTTTCACCCGGTCGCAAGCCGGTGAAACGGGTCTCGATGTCGATATCGGGACGCAGCCCGGCCAGGCGGATCATCTGCTTGGCGAGATCGGCGATACGGATGGGATCGCCCATGTCGAGAACGAAGATCTTGCCGGGCGCGGCCCCGTCCTCCATGCCCAACACCGATGCCTCCAGCACCAGTTCGACGGCCTCGCGCACGGTCATGAAATAGCGCTCGACCTCCGGATGGGTCACGGTCAACGGCCCGCCCCGGGCGAGCTGCTTCTGGAACAGGGGCACCACTGAACCGGTGGAGCCAAGCACATTGCCGAAGCGAACGGTAACGAAACGGCTGGCCGTGGCGCCATCGCCGGTGGTCGCCGAAGCCGCGGTGGCGAGGGCCTGGCAATAGCTTTCGGCGATCCGCTTGGTGGCGCCCATGACCGAAGTGGGATTGACCGCCTTGTCGGTCGAGATCATCACCATGGCATCCACCCCGGCGGTGAGGCAGGCATCGGCGACATTGCGGCTGCCGACCACGTTGGTCATGATGCCCTCGAGGGGATGGGCCTCGACCATGGGCACGTGTTTGAAGGCCGCGGCGTGGAAGACGAGATCCGGCTTTTCGATGGCGAGGGTACTGTCAAGCCTTGTGCGGTTGCAGACATCGCCCAAAATCGCCGCCTGGCTTAGCCCGACATGGCGGTCGCGGAGCTCCTGGTCGATGCGGTAAAGGGCGTATTCGGAATTGTCGAGCAAGGTCAGGTGCCGGGGGCCGTGATCGGAAATCTGGCGCGCCAGTTCACCGCCGATGGTGCCGCCGGCGCCGGTGATAAGGACGCGGCGGCCCCGGATCATGGCCTCCATGCTGGCGCGGTCGAGCACGGTCTGGGGACGACCGAGCAGGTCCTCGAGGGCGACGGGCTTAATCTCGAGTTCCGTCGTGACCCCGCTTTTGAAATCGGTGAGATCAGGCAGCCTGGAAAGCGTGAGGCCAAGGGCATCGGCCCGGTCGAGCAGTTCGCGCATGGGTGCACCGCTCAAGGTGTTCTCGGTGACGACGATCCGCTGCGGGCGCACGCCGTCGGCGGTCAGCTTGTCAATCACCCGGTCCAGCGCCGCCAGGTCGCCGGCGACGGTCAGGCCATGGATCTCGCGGCCGATGCGGGTGCCCTTGTCGTCGACGAGGCCGACCACCCGATAGCCGGCGGTGGGACTGTTGGCCATGGCGCGGATGAAAAGCTCGGCGCCATCGCCTGCGCCGACCAGCAGGACGGGGATCCGGGTGCTGTCGGGGGCCGCGAAAATCGCCCGGCTACCCTTGTCCTTGAACATTCTGAACAGCAATCGGGGGCCGCCAAGCAACGCGATCAGTACGAACCAGTTGATGGCCAGAGATGACCGCGGCATGGCCTCGAGCCGGGTCATCCAGAACAACAACAAAACGAAGATCAGAATCGCCAGGCTTACGGCGCGGGTAATCTGAAGAAGATCGACCAGGGATGAATAGCGCCATATTCCGCGGTGCAAACCCATGAACCAAAACACGCCGACGGCGACCACGGTAAAGGCCACGGTGCCTCTGAGCGCCAGTCCTTCGCCATAGTCGAAGGGATTGTGGCCGAGACGAAAATACAGCGACAGCACGAAGGATGCCGCCGCCATGATCGCATCATGGCCGATGCTCAGGCTGGCGCGGTTCAGTGTGCGCAGATTGACGTCCATGGCCCCCTCGGCTTCGCTCGCCGCCATAGCGCGGCGGCGGCGCTATATTGGTCCATTGCGGGCGCCGGTGCAATTGGCGCCGGGCCCTGTTTGATCCCGGGTTTCATCATGGCCGGGATGATTGGGTTTGGTACCAGGAAATGGTGCGTTCAAGGCCGTCATCGAAGCTGAATGGGGGCGACCAGCCAAGCTCGCCGCGGATGCGGCCGTCGTCGGCGACCAGCGAGCCGGTCAAGCGGTCGGTCTCCGCGCGCCGTCGGCACACATACCCGGCCAGGCGGAGCATCAAGGGCGGCACCGGCACCAGGCGGCGCGCCTGGCCCAGCCCCTGGCGCAGCCGGCGCGTCAGCTCCGCGGTGGACATATCCTCGCCGTCGCGGACCAGAAAGGTCTGGTTGGCGGCGGCGTCATGGCTGAGGCAGGCGATGACGGCGTCGGTCAGATTGCCCACATAGATCAAGCTGCGCCGGTTGTCGACCAGGGCCAGAGGCAAAGGCCAGGGGCCGTCGCAGATCCGCATTAAGGACAGGAAATTGCCCTTGACGCCGGGGCCATAGACCAGCGGCGGGCGCAGAATCACCGGCTCCATCGCGCTCCCCGCCGCGATTTCGCGTAGGGTACATTCCGCTTCCCATTTGGAAGTGCCATGGGCATCCTGTGGCGCCGCCCTGTCGTCGTCGGTGAAGGGTCGGGGGCCGGTTGCGGCGGCCGCTGAGTGTTCGCCCAGAACCTTGATCGAACTCATGTAAATGAAGCGCCTGACCTCATGGGCGATGGCGGCCTCGGCGAGGTTTTTCGTCGCCTGGACATTGACCCAACGGAACAGATTGAGGATCTCCAATCCTTGCCGCGTGCGCGCTTGGCCCATGTCGTGGGCGCGTCCGGCAAGATGGACGATGGCGTCGATACCGCCGAGGATTTGGCTCCAGTCGGTGTCAGGGCCGATCTCGCCGACCGCGACGGGGTCGAACTGATCATGGTGCTCTGGACCCGTGGCGCGGACGGTGCCTGAGACCTCGAAGCCGCGCGCCTTGAGATCGCGGCACAGCGCGGTGCCGATGAACCCAGTGGCGCCGGTGACGAGGATTCGCGTCACGGCGTAATGCCATCTTTTGACCCGGATTGGGGGCCTGGCACCGCGGTGCGCCACCGCGCCAGCATGACAAGCAAAGCCGCCACCGTGAGAGCCGCGCCGGCAAGCCCGACGATCTCAATCCCGGCTTCGGCGATGACGGCGAAGGCGATCAGGATGATGTTGGCGGCCAGTATGATCCCGGCCACCCAACCATGGCTTAGGCCGCGCTGCACCGCCGCCTGGTAGAAATGCTCGGCATGGGCCCGCCAGATGCGTTCGCCCCTAAGCAACCGGCGCAAGATGGTGATGGTGGCGTCGGCCAAGTAATAGAGCGGCAGGATGATCGCCGCGGCCCAGTGCCCGGCGGCGGCGGCATCCAACAACAGCCATCCCAACAGCAATCCCAAGGGCACGCTGCCGACATCACCGAGAAAAACCCGTGCCGGGTGCCAGTTCCACTTGAGAAACCCCAATGCGGCGGCGGCGATGGTGAGGCCAAAAAGGGTGCCCTCGCCGCCGATGGCCAAGGGCGCGAGCAGGAACAGCCCAAAGCCGATGGTGATGGTCTCGATGCCGGCGATGCCATCGATGCCGTCCATGAAGTTAAACAGGTTGATGAACCAGACCCAGATCAGGCCCGCGGCGATGCGGTCAAGCGCCCAGGGCAGCAGCCCCTGGAAAACCAGATGGTCGCGGTCGAAGGTCGCGAGCACCATAGCCACGGCGACAAAGTGCAAGCCAAGGCGCAGCCAGGGCGCCAGGCCGCGCAGATCATCGGCCCAGGATACCGCGCCGAGCACGATGGCGGCGCCGAAAAGCACCCAGGCATCAAGCCGAATTGGGCCAAGCTGGGGTGCCCCCGACAACACTGCGAGTGCCGCCCACACCGGAAGCAACACGGCGAGGATGGCGATGCCGCCGCCCCGCGGCGTCGGGGTGTCGTGGGAAGAGCGCGGGTTGGGATGATCGAGAATGGCGCGGCGTTGGAGTAAACGCAGGACTGCGCCGGTGGCGCCGTAGCTTGCCATGGCGACGGCGGCAAACCAGCCCAAGGGGATGATCAGGGATTGAAACCAGGGCTGCGCCATTGGTGAATTCTACGCCTTTATGGTCCCGCTTGCGATCATGCGCCGTCGGTCAAGCGCGAAAGCGACCATTTGATATGGGTTTCGCCGGCCGCCGCCTCGCCGCGAATGACGACCTGCTGGGTGCGTTTGACCTCGCCGCGCACGCCAAGATAGATGCTTTCCTCCAACCCCATCCAACCGCCGCTGCTCCTGAGCTGCCAACCGCCACCGGGCAGGTTCAACAAAGCCGCCGAGCCGTCCTGGACCAGGGAGACCTTGACCTCGGGGTGAAGGTGGAAACGCACGGCGAACTTCCGCCCACTGCCCTTTTGCCCGCCGCCGTGGCCTGTGGGGGTCAGGATATCCTCGCCCCGGAGATCATCGCCGCCGGCGGAGAGATAAAGGCGGCGCCGGTGGAGCAGGCCAAAGGGCCTGGCATAGCCATCGTGGCTGGCGTCGAGCCAAACCGCGCCATCGGATTCCTGGCGGTCCGAGATCACCCTCGTGGGATGACGACCGATGATATCGCCGAAGCGTCCGCCATCGAAGATTTCGCTGGAGCTGGAATCATCCAGGTTCAAGGTGGAATGGGCGGCGGTGGTGCGCAGGCTGTGGCGCCAGCCGGGATTGGAACCGGCGCTGGCGCCGCAATTGGTGATCAGGCGGTGCTTGCCGGCGCTCATTTCGAAACTCAGCGTGCCGGCATGGTTTTGGCCGGCGAGCGGCGGCTTCGATGGCGCACCGACATCGACGATGATAAGGGTGCGGGAATTGTTGATGCGCTCGAATCCGGAATGGGGCGCCGAGGCCAAGGGCTTGCCCCTGGCGTTGGCCTGGGTCAGGACGAAATCGACCAGCCATGCCTCTTCTTCGTTGCTGCCGTTGAACAAAGCGAGGCCACCGTCGCCATGGCGGAAGAATCTCAACATCGGCGCCATGCGATCGATGGCGATCTGCAGGCTTTCGGGCACCGTTTGGCGTCCGGCAACAAGGGTGGAACGGATAGTGACCAGATCGCGCAGCACCGACAATTGGCGGGACGGGCTGCGCTCGATATAGCCGCCATCGACGAGAACGTAGCGATTGAGCTCACCTTCCAACAGCGCCGAAACCCTTCTCAGCCGCCGCCTGCCGCCGCTGAGCAGGACTTCGCAAGTAACCAGTCCCCTGATGGCGTGGATTTTACCCGCGCCCACAAGCTCGCCGGGGACCAGGCGCGCGAGATGGCGGTGCTGGCGCGCCAGGCTGGCCAGAAGTTTCGCCTGGAATTCGGGACCGGCGCCGGAGGTCAGGGGTGCGAATTGCCCGAGCCAGGCCGAGACCCGGTCAGCGGTGACATCGGCGCGCCACGCCAAGCGCTCCCAGCGCTGGTGGTGGTCGATCCAACTGGTGACGAACTCCCGGGCGCGTTGGCGGCCGTCATCGCCCCCCGCCAGCAGCATATCCTTGAGCCAGTTAAAGCCGTGCAGTTCGGCCCGCCACGCGTCGGAAGCCCCGGGCGGGTTCCAGATACTATCCAGCGGCTCGGCCCCGGCGCCGATGGTCTGGCCGGCGAAACCATAGCGGCCTTCCAAGAGGGCGTGGCCGCGGGCGATGTCCCCGGGCCAGGGATCGGAGAGCGTGACGGCGAGCCGCTTCGGCGTCCGGCCCACCAGGGTCAGGGGATAAAGCGGTGTCATGTAAACGAGATCGCGGAGCATGCCCAGGATGGTGCGCAGGGCTTGGCCGGGGGGGCGCCGGAACTGGGCCAGCGTCCGTCTTGGTAAGCTGTTGCTGGCGCCGGCCATAATGGCGCGACCGTCAGCCGTCAGCCGTCGCCGCGCAGGCGGCGGATGTTGCTTGCATAGGCCTGCATCCCGCCACTGAAGGTGGCGGTTCCGGCGACGAGAACATCGGCGCCCGCGGCGGTTGCCCGGGCCGCGGTGGTTTGGTTGATGCCGCCATCGACCTCGAGATCGATATCGCGCCCATCGCTATCGATCTTGGCGCGCATGGCTTCAATCTTGTCGCATTGGCTGGCGATGAAGTCCTGGCCGCCGAAGCCGGGGTTGACGGTCATGACCAGCACCAGATCGACATCATCCCAGACCAAATCGACCACATCGGTGGGCGTCGACGGGTTGAGCGCCACCCCCGCCTTCTTGCCCAGGGATTTAATGAGCTTCAGGCTGCGGTGGAGGTCGGGGCCGGCTTCGGGATGGACGGTGATGATGTCGGCGCCGGCCTCGGCGAAGCGCGGAATGTAGGGGTCCGCCGGAGAGATCATGAGATGGACGTCGAAGGGAAGATCGCTATAGGGGCGGAGCGACTTCACCATGTCGGGCCCGATGGTCAGGTTGGGCACGAAATGGCCGTCCATGATGTCGACATGGATGAAATCGGCGCCGGCCTCGGTGACCGCCCGCACCTCTTCGCCCAGCCTCGCGAAATCGGCGGACAGGATTGACGGCGCTATGCGGGTCGGTTGCTGCACGCAATTTTCCTATCAGCTTAACCTTGGGGCCGCAAGGACTTCACGGGCGGCGTTGCTGGATTGCGCATGAAAGCCTCAAAGGCGGCGAAGACGGCAGGCATAAAACCCGTCGATGCCGCCTTCTGCGGCCATGTGGCACGGCAGCGTGCGCAGATCCCCGGTGGCGCTGATCATCTCCGGTGTGGCGCCGATCTCGCCCGCGGCGATGGGCTCGCGCTGGAAAGGCGCGCCCGCGGCCAACAAAGCGTCGATGCGCACCTCGCATTCAACCGGTTCCAAGGAACAGACCGCATAGACCAGCACGCCCCCCGGCGCCACCATTTCGCCCGCCGCGGTAAGCAGGCGGTCCTGAAGCTGGACCGACCGCTTGACGTCGGCGGCGGTCTTATTGTGCGCGATATCGGGATGGCGCCGCAGCGTCCCGGTCGCCGTGCATGGGGCATCGAGCAGCACCATGGACGCGGGCTCCGCCGGCCGCCAAGCCAAGGCATCGGCGTGGATGATCTCGGCGGAAAGTTTGAGACGGGCAAGGTTTTGCTCGATCAATTCAAGCCGTCCCCGGGCGCGCTCGACGGCGATGACACGGGCCCCGGCGGCGGCAAGCTGCGCCGTCTTGCCGCCGGGCGCGGCGCAGAGATCGATCACCGTTCGCCCACCGACGTCACCCAACAGGCGCACCGGCAAGGCGGCGGCGGCATCCTGCACCCACCACGCGCCCTGGCCGTAGCCGTCGAGTTGGGTGATGGGGGTGTGTTGGCGGGGCTGGGCGTCGGCGTCCGGTGGCGCCAGGGCCGGTGTTGCCCGGCGGCGGAGACTGCCGGTGACAAGCTGCGAGGCGTCCAGGCGTTCGGCCCAACCCGCCGGGTCGTCCTTGACGGTGATGTCAAGCGGCGGCTCGGCAAGATGCTGGTGCGCGATGGCGCGGGCGACCTCTTCGCCATAGGCCTTGCTCCAGCTTTGCCACAGCCAAATCGGGGTGTTGAGGCGCGCCGCGTCCTGGGCCGCGACCAGGTCCCCCCCCTCGCGGGTGAGGCGCCGGAGCACCGCATTGACCAGGCCCTTGTGGGACCCGAAGCCGAGGGATTGGGCGAGATCGACGGTGGTGGCGACGGCGGCATGGGCCGGCGTTCCCAGGAACAAAAGCTGGGCGATGCCGAGGCGTAAGA
This sequence comes from Alphaproteobacteria bacterium, assembly GCA_036448135.1. Taxonomy (GTDB): domain Bacteria; phylum Pseudomonadota; class Alphaproteobacteria; order SMXQ01; family SMXQ01; genus JAZFWG01. Next base: position 352 of record JAZFWG010000033.1, on the reverse strand, counting down.
TGTCATGGACGGCTCGGGCGCGCTTGGGCAAGGGATGGGCAACGCAGTGGCCGATCACGTCATCGATCTGGCCCTTACGCCGTAGCGTGGTGGCGATGATCAGCCGCGCGAAGGCGCGGTCGCGCGCGCTGAGAAGCCGCATGCCGGGATCCGCCGCTAGCACGTCGTCCAGGGGCCGGATATGCCTAAGGGTTTGCTCCAGGACGGCGAAAGCGGCTGCGCGGGGGGACGGTGGGGGTGACGTCATGGCAGAGGTGTAGCGAATGGCGTTGGCACTGTCGACGGTACCCTGGGATGTATCTTGGCGATCAGCCCCAGGGACCGGTGGCGCCCGCCATCTCGCGCAGCCGCC
>JAZFWG010000032.1:0-2253 GCA_036448135.1 Alphaproteobacteria bacterium | reverse complement strand
GGAAGGGCGTCGGACACCGCCTTGAGGACCACCGGAAACCCCAAATCGCGCGCCGCTTTGACCGCCTCATCGGCGCTCGCCACCACCGCCTCGTCGGGCACGGCAATGCCGTAGGCGGCAAGCAAAGCCTTGGAATCGGGCTCGGAAAGGGGATGGGGAACGCCGGCCCCGGCCCCGGCGGCGGCCTCGCGCACACGCTCACAGGCGGCCACCTCTTCGGCGGCGGGGGCACGGGTGCTGGCTTCGCCCAGCCCGCGGCTCGCCACATAATCGGCGACGGACTTGAGCGCCCTCAGCGACTTGTCGGTTTCCTGCAGGAAGGCGAGGTGGGGAAGCTCGGCCCGCATGGCGCGGCTGTAATCGGTCAGGCCGTAGGAAATCATCGAGACATAGGCGATCGGCTTCTTGGCCTTGGCCGCCATTCCCTCGACCATGCGCAAATATTCCTCCTTGCGGTCGCTTCCCGGTTCGCGCATCAGCTCTTCCTGAAGCAACAGGACATCGATATTGGGGTCGCCCAGGACCAGTTCGATGGCCCGCCGGTAGGTCTCGGTGCTGGTCAGCACGCCGAAGCCTCCGTCGAGCGGGTTTCCCACCGCGCTTCCGGCGCCCAGCATGCCCTCCAAGGTGGTTTGCGATTTTTCCGACAGGGGCGGAAAGCGAAGCCCCTGGCGTTCCGCCGCGTCCAGCATCAGGCCACGGAGCCCGCCGGAGAAGGTGATGGCGCCGAGCCCGGGGCCGTCGGGGAGCCGCGCATGAAGCATGTATTCCGTCACCTCCACCACGTCGTCGAGGGTGCCGACGCGGATGGCGCCGGCGGCGCCCGCCACCGCGTCGAAGGCGGCGATGGACCCTGCCAGCCCGCCGGTATGGGCAAGCGCCGCGGTGCGGCCGTCCTCGGAGGTGCCGAGCTTCATCACCACCACCGGCTTGCCCGCCCCACGCGCCGCCCGGCAGGCCTCTAAGAACCCTTCGCGGTCGTGGATCGCCTCGAGGTAGGAGACGATCACCCTGGTGTCCTCGTCGGCGGTGAAAAACCGGATGTAATCGGCGGTGGTCAGGCCCGCTTCGTTGCCGCTGGTCACCACGTAGCCGGTGTTGACGCCGCGTTCCTCCAGGGTGCGCTTGATGGCCATGGCGAGACCGCCCGACTGGCCGACGATGGCGACCGGGCCGCGTTCCAAGACCTGGGGCCGGTCATCGGGCATGGTCACGAACGAACTCGCCGCCGCCAGGTTGCCGAGACAATTGGGGCCCGAGACGGCCAAGCCGGTCTCTTGGATGGCGGCCCGCAACTGATCGCCGAAGCCGCGGCCTTCTTCGCTGCCGATTTCATCGAAACCGGACGAGAACACGGTGGCGCTGCGGGCGCCCGCCGCGGCGCCGTCGCGCAGCACGCCCGCCACCGCCTTGGCGGGCACTAAGATCACCAGATGGTCCGGGGCCTCGGGCAGTTCGGCCATGGATTTGAAACACTTGACGTCCCAGATCTCGTCGCGCCCTGGATTGAGCGGGAACACCGGTTTGGGGTAGTTGTAGCGGTGCAGGTTGCGCCATACCCGCGTGGTCCAGCTTCCCGGCCGATCCGATGCCCCCACCAGCACCACATTGCGTGGGTCCAGCAGCGCCGCGACCATCTCGACGCTCGACCGCTCGGCGGTGTCCATTTTCTTGTTGGCCATGGGTCCTCCTTGGACTTTAATTAGCAGCTTATTTCCCCTGAGGGCTTGGACAGAAAATAATCACATAAATCGGGCGGCGCAAAGACCGGGTTTTCCCGGGCCGCCGAAGAAGGGAGAAGCCGGCCATGAAGATCATGTTTCTCAACAAGGCGCCGCGCAACGCCGCCACCTACGATGTTTCCCGCATCGAAAAATTGCTCAATGGGTATGCCTCGCCGGGTACCCAGGTGGAGCTCTGTTTTCCCGACGATTTTCCCGGTTCCAGGATCGAAGAGGTGATCGGCGGCCAGGACAAGCTCAACGGGCTCGATCACATGATGGACCTGCCCGCCTTGATCCGCAAAATCATGTGGGCGGCGGAAAACGGCTACGACGCGGTGATCCAGTCCAACACCTTCGACCCCGGGGTCGATGGCGGCCGGCTGGTGGTCGGCATCCCGGTGCTGGGGCCGTTGCGCACCACCCTCCACGCGGCCGCCGTGCTGGCCGACCGCATCGGCCTCACCGTGCCCCTGGCCTCCCACGTACCCTATACCTGGCGGCTGGCGCGGAGCTACGGCATGGACCGCAT
>JAZFWG010000031.1:0-6627 GCA_036448135.1 Alphaproteobacteria bacterium | reverse complement strand
CATGTTTAAGCGTCCTTAGAAATCGAGATCGGCATAGTGCTTGGGAGGGCGGATGCCGGGGATGTGGTCGGCGAGAAGGGTGCGGAAGGACGGGCGCGATTTGATGCGCACATACCAGTCCTTGACCTGGGGATGCTTGTCCCACGGCACGTCATCGATGTAATCCAGGGTCGAGAGGTGTACACCGGCGGCAATGTCGGCGAGGGAGAACTCGTCCCCCGCCAGCCATTTGCGCCGCTCCGAGAGATAGGCGATGTAGGCAAGATGGGTTTCCAGATTGGCATAGCCGGCGCGGATCGCCGCGGAATCGGGCTGGCCGAGGCCAAGGAACCGCTTTTCGACCTTTTCGCCCACCAGGTTGATGGTGACCTCGCGATTGAATTTGTGGTCGAACCAGGCGACCAGCCGGCGCACTTCCGCGCGCAGCTTGGCTTCCCGGCCGAGCAACGGGAATTCGGGATAGACCTCTTCGAGATATTCGCTGATGACATTGCTGTCGGCAAGCACGGTGCCGTCTTCTTCCACCAGCACCGGCACCTGGCCGGCCGGATTGAGCGTCAGGAAATCAGGACGACGTTCCCAGACCTTTTCGAACTTGAGGTCGAAGTCGAGATTCTTCTCCAGCAAGGAGACCCGGATTTTGCGGGAAAAGGGCGACAGCCACACATGGTAGAGACAACGCATCGGCGCCAATCTAATGCAAGCCATGCCCGGCTCACAAGGGCGGCAAGGACGATTATCCTGCTCAGGGCGCCGGCGTCACCCGCGAAGGGCGTGCCCAGATTAGCATCGGCACCCCGGCCATGAGCACGCCCACGCCGGCCACCGCGCCGATGCCGGTATAGGCCAGGCTGGAATAGAGCATGAACAGGCTGGTGGCGCAAAAGGCGATGGGTGTCAGGGGATAAAGCGGGACACGGAAACCGCCTTCGGGGGCGCCCTGGCGCCGGCGCAACACCATAACGGTAAGGCCGATGAGGAACAAAAACCCCCAGAACACCGGCGCGGTGAATTCGACCATGGTGGTGAAGCCGCCTCGGGTGACGGCGCCGAGAAAAACCAGGCTAAGGGCGATGGCGCCCTGGACCACCAGCGCGCCCACCGGGGTCATGGTGCGGCCATCCCAGCGCCCGAGATAGCCGAGCGCGGGGAAATCCCGTCCCAGGGCATAGTTGGTCCTGGCGCCGGTGAAGATGGTGGCATTCAGCGTGCTGAGCGCGGCTATGATGATGACCAAACCGAGCGCCAGCGCGCCCCAATCGCCCAGCAAGACGCCCATGAGATCAACCGCTACCGCCTTGGAGCCGCGCATGGCCTCGAGCCCGAGAACGGCGATGAGGGCGCCATTGAACAACAGATAGAGGGTTGTGATGGTGCCGATGCCGATCAGCAGGACCCGGATCATGTTGCGGCGCCCGTCTCCGAGCTCGGCGGAAAGATAGGCGGCTTCGTTCCAGCCGCCATAGCTCAAGAGGATGAAGATCATGGCAAGGCCGGCGACGGTCACGGTGCCGCTGGGCGCTGGCGCAACCGCGGCCGGCGCGGCCGGGCCAACCATCAGCGCCGCAACCGACACCGCCACCAGCACCCCGGCAACGGTCAGCGTCAGGAGGTTTTGCGCCCGCTTGCTGTGTCTTACCCCTGAGATGTTGAGCCCGGTGAGCACCACCACGGCGAGGGCGGCGTAGATTGCCGGACCAAAGGGGCCTATGGGCGCGATGCCGGCGGCGTGATCGCCCAACACGAACGCCACCGCGGCGATGGCGCCGGTCTGGATCACCGCCATGCGCGCCCAGGCGAACAGGAACCCGGTTGCGGGACCGAAGGCGCGGTCGAGGAAATGATACTCGCCACCGGCATCAGGGTAGCGGGACGCGAGCTCGGCGTAGCACAGCGCCCCGATCAACGACACCGCGCCGCCGGCCAACCACAGAGCCAGGAAGGTGGTTTCGCTGCCCGCATTGGCCGCCACCAGGGATGGGGTGCGGAAGATGCCGACGCCGACCACCATCCCCACCACCAGCGCCACAGCGTCGGTGACGGTCAGGCTCGGCCGCGGCCGCGCCGGAGCCAGGGAAGTTTCCTGCATTACCGCTTGCGGGCGCCCCGGCGCCGGACCCGGTCGAGACGCCAGGCCGGGGTGCCGGCGGTGCGCGCAGCTCCGCTTCGGACGGTTCCGGTGATGACGTCACCCTCGATGCGGCCCTTGAAGCTGCGCCGTGGGCCTTGCGCCTCAGCCATGACATCGAAGGAAATCCCGGTGCCTCGGAGTTTTGGAGCGATGAGCGCGGATTTGCCGTGCCAGCGGGCAACGCCTGAGATCACCTGGAATTTCTGGTTGAAGGTGATCTCTAGGGTTGCGCCGTCACCCGCCACGCGGCCGCGCCATGTGCCCCCTATTCGGGCCGGGACGATCCACAGATAGATCCAGCTCTCGCGTTGATGTTCCCTGTCGAAATGGGCCCGGCGCTCTGCCTCCGGTATTAGGTTCAACTCCCGGTCCGGCTTCCATGTCCCCATGTCATGGTCGTGGGACACCACCCGGCTACCCGGCGCGAGTTCGGCAAGAAGCCTGGACCGCATCGCCAAGTTCAATTGGCGTGACAGGAACATGGTGACCACGCTGGCCCTGGCAATGTCGGTCTTGAACAGATCCTGGACAACAAACCGGGCGCGGTCGGCGACCCCGGCGGCGCGCGCCTTGTTATTGCTGAGGGTGACGAGCTTGGCATCGATCTCGACGCCGAAACCGCGGGCGCCGTACTTGGTGGCGGCGCGGATGACGATGCGGCCATCCCCGGAGCCGAGATCGACGACGAAATCCTTGGGCCCGACGCCGGCGATGCCGAGCATGGCATCAACCACATCCATCGCCGAGACCTCAAAGGGCACCGGCGCCAGGTCCTGGGCACGGCCCGGTACTGGCACAAAAAAACCGGCCACCGCCGCCAGTATCACAATCCGTTTCCAGGAAATAGGTCGCCCCATCCTTACGCCCGCTGCTCGGTGTCCTTCACCGTTACCGGTTGATCGAGCAGGTCCAGCATCTCCTTGGGAACCACCTGCCAGAACTTCACCACCTGGCGGCGCCAGTCATTGAGCAGGCGCTCGGCAAACCGTGACTGGGTGTTCTCGATATGCTCGAGCACCAGCGCCTTGGCCTGGTTCTCCCAATATTCGGTCTCGATGCGCTGGAACACCAATGTGTCGTCATTGACCCGGTGGGAGAAGGTGTCGTCACTGTCATAGACGAAGGCCATGCCCCCGGTCATGCCGGCGCCGAAATTGTCGCCGACGGGGCCGAGGATCACGGCGGTACCACCGGTCATGTATTCGCAACCGTTGGACCCGCATCCCTCGACCACGGTCTCGGCGCCGGAATTGCGCACGCAAAAGCGCTCGCCGGCCTGGCCTGCGGCGAACAGCTTGCCGGCGGTGGCGCCGTACAGCACGGTGTTGCCAATGATGGTGTTGTCGTTGCTGATCAGGTTGGACGAGGCCAGGGGACGGACGATGATGATGCCGCCCGACAGTCCCTTGCCGACATAGTCGTTGGCGTCGCCGAAAACCTGGAGCTTGAGGCCCTGGACCGCAAAGGCGCCAAGGGACTGGCCGGCGGTGCCGCGCAGGCGCACCGTCACATGGCCCGGCTCCAGCCCGTCCATGCCGAAACGCCGGGTGATCATGGAACTCAGCTTGGTGCCGATGGCGCGTTGGGTGTTGCGGACATTGTAGGCGAGCTGCATCCTCTCGCCGCCTTCGAGCGCCGGCTTGGCGTCTTCGATCATCTGGGCGTCCAGGGTCTCCGGCACTTCGTTGCGCCCTTCGATGGTGCAATAGCGGGCGAATTCGCCGGGATCGGCCTGGGTCAAAAGCGGGTTGAGATCGAGATCATCGAGATGCTCGGAACCCCGGCTGACCTGGGACAGGAGATCCGAGCGGCCGATGATCTCATGCAGTGATCTGGCGCCCAACGACGCCAGAATCTCGCGCACCTCCTCGGCGATGAAGCTGAACAGGTTCATGACCTTTTCCGGCGTCCCGGTGAATTTGGCGCGCAGCTTGGGATTCTGGGTGCAGACGCCGACCGGGCAGGTGTTGGTGTGGCACTGGCGCACCATGATGCAGCCCATCGCCACCATCGAGGCGGTGCCGATGCCGAATTCCTCGGCCCCGAGCATGGCGGCGATGACGACATCGCGCCCGGATTTGAGCCCGCCATCAGTGCGCAGGATGACCCGGTGGCGCAGCCGGTTGAGGGTCAGCACCTGGTTGACCTCGGACAGGCCCATCTCCCAGGGCAGTCCGGCATATTTGATCGAGCTTTGCGGGCTCGCCCCGGTGCCGCCGGTATTGCCCGAAATCAAGATGACATCGGCCATGGCCTTGGCGACGCCGGCGGCGATGGTGCCGATGCCGGTCTGGGCGACCAGCTTGACGCACACCCTGGCGTCCGGATTGATCTGCTTGAGGTCGTAGATCAGCTGCGCCAGGTCCTCGATCGAATAGATGTCGTGGTGGGGCGGTGGCGAGATCAGGGTGATACCCGGCGTCGAATGGCGCAACCGGGCGATCATCTCTGAGACCTTGAGGCCGGGAAGCTGCCCGCCCTCGCCGGGCTTGGCGCCCTGGGCGATCTTGATTTCGATCTCGCGGCAATTGTTGAGATACTCGGCGGTGGCCCCGAAGCGGCCCGACGCTATCTGCTTGATCGCCGACGACGCGTTGTCGCCGTTGGCGCGACGGCTGTAACGGGCCGGGTCCTCGCCGCCTTCGCCGGAATCCGACTTGGCGCCGATGCGGTTCATGGCGATGGTCAGGGTCTCGTGGGCCTCGGGGCTGAGCGCGCCGAGGGATATTCCCGGCGACACCAGACGCTTGCGGATTTCGGTGATGGATTCGATTTCCTCGAGATCAATGGGGTCCCGGTCGCGCTTGAAATCGAGAAGATCGCGCAAATTAATCGGCTTGGCATCGTGGGTCGCGGCGCTGAATTTCCGGTAGGTGGCGTAGGAATCGGTCGCCACCGCCGTCTGCAGGGTGTGGATATTGCCGCCGGTCAGGGCGTGGACCTCGCCGGAATGGCGGTAGCCGTAGAACCCGCCCACCGGCAGGGTGACGATGTCGTCGTCATAGGCCTTGCTGTGAATCTCCAGGACCTTGCGTTGAATGCCGGCGAGCCCGATGCCCGAGATGCGCGAGTTCATCCCCGGGAAATACTCGGCCACCAGCGACCGCGACAAGCCCACGGCCTCGAAATTGTAACCACCGCGATAGGAACTCAACACCGAGATCCCCATCTTCGACATGATCTTGAGGATGCCCTGATCCACCGAGCGCCGGTAACGCTCAAAGCATTCTTCGAGCGGCAAATTGCCGAACAGGCCACGGCCGTGGCGGTCGGCGATGGTGTTCTCGGCGAGATACGCATTGACCGTGGTGGCGCCCACCGCGATCAACACGGCAAAATATTGGACGTCGAGACATTCGGCCGAGCGCAGATTGAGCGAGGTGAAGGTGCGCAGGCGTTGGCGTGTCAAGTGGGTGTGCACGGCGCCCGTGGCCAGGATCGTGGGGATCGGGGCGCGGTCGGCATTGACCTTCTCGTCACTGAGGATGACGTGCATGCAGCCTTCGCGAACGGCGTCCTCGGTTTCGCGCTGGATGCGGGCGATGGCATCGGGAAGCGCGTTGTCCCCGCCTGATGTGGAAAACGTGCAGTCGATCTCGACCGCGTCTTCGCCCATATGTTCGCGCATGGCGGCGAAGGCGGCATTGCCGAGAACCGGTGAATCGAGCTGCAGCAACCGGGTCTGTTCGGAATCCTCGTCGAGGATATTGCCGAGATTGCCGAGCCGCGTTTTCAGGCTCATCTGGTAGTTTTCGCGCAGCGAATCGATCGGCGGGTTGGTGACCTGGCTGAAATTCTGGCGGAAGAAATGGTGAAGACCGCGGTAATTGTCCGACAACACCGCCAAGGGCGTGTCGTCGCCCATGGACCCGACCGGTTCCTTGGCGTCTTCGACCATGGGCTGGAGGATGAGCTCCAGCTCTTCCATGTTGTATCCGAACATGCGCTGATGGCGGCGCAGTTCCTGGCGGGTCATCGGTTCCGGTGCCCGGCCCTTGCCTTTGATCAGGCTTTCGAGCTGGGTGATATTTTCCACCCACTTGCCGTAGGGATGGCGGGACGACAATAGATCGAGGAGTTCCCTCTTGTGGTAGAAGCGGCCCTCCTCGAGATCGACCGCGATCATCTCGCCGGGGCCGACACGGCCCTTTTCGACCACCTCGGCCTCGATGATCGGCACCATCCCCGATTCCGATCCGACGATCAAAAGCCCGTCCCCGGTGATGGTGAAGCGCATCGGCCTCAGGCCATTGCGGTCCATGCCCGCGATCACCCAGCGGCCGTCGGTGGCGGCTATGGCGGCGGGGCCGTCCCACGGTTCCATGACACAGTTGCAGTAACTGTAAAAACTCTTGTGGCTCTCGGGCATGGTGTCTTTGTGGGCCCAGGAATTGGGGATCAGCATGCTTTTGACCATGGGCGCCGAGCGGCCGGCCTGGACCATGGCCTCGAACACCGCGTCGAGCGCCGCCGAATCCGAGCTTCCCGACTGCACC
>JAZFWG010000030.1:0-12996 GCA_036448135.1 Alphaproteobacteria bacterium | reverse complement strand
AAATGGCCGAGCAACGCGTCCGCCAAATGGCGCATCAGGATGCCTTGACCGGACTGCCCAACCGCAATCTGCTCTATGGCCGGCTCGAGCGCACCATGAGCCGGGCAAAGCGCTTCGGGCGAATATTCGGTGTGGGTAAGCTGGATGTCGACAATATCAAACCCATCAACGACAGATACGGGCACGAGATGGGGGATGCGGTCCTCAAGGTGGTGGCGACCAGGCTGCTGTCATCGATTCGCGCCATCGACACCGTGGCGCGGGTTGGCGGCGAAGAGTTCATCCTCGTCATCGAGGAGGCCAACGACCGGTCCGACTTGAAGAGGGTGGCGGAAAGAATCCTGGCCATGGTCACGCGGCCGATCCATGTCAATGGTAACAACTGTTCCATCGGTGTAAGCCTTGGGTATTCCGTCTATCCGGATGACGGCGAGAATCTGGAGGGGCTCATCCGCAACGCCGACACCGCCATGTTTGAGGTGAAGAGCAAGGGGAGTAACGGTTACCGGTTTTTCAAGCATGTTCCCCCCGAGGGCGCGAATTGACCGCAACCCTTTATGAGTACACACCCTATGGCGAGGGAACGATGGCATTCAAGGCGGAGAGCCAGCCCTGTAAATCCTGACTTTCGGGCCTGCCTTCGCGATCCTGCTATTCGATCTCACCTTGCCGACCAGTCCCCCGCCACCTAGTCCTTTCTGGCAAAATTCCCTATGATCTGGGGGTGGACAACCCATCGTGGTGGTCATGGGGCGGTCATGGGATGATGAAACTGCATCCGCGGAAAACTTTATCGGCGCTGGCGTTGTCGTTGGCTCTTGGCTTTTCGGCCATGCCTTGGGCCATGGCGGCGGCCATGGCGGCGGAGAGTGCGCTGGTCAAGGGCGAGACCCTTTCCCTCGGCTATGACATCTATGTCGGTGGCCTTCACGCCCTCGCCGCGACCGTGGATGTTACCCAGGACGGGCCGCGCTACCGTGCCACCGCCGCCGGACAAACCAAGGGCCTGATCAACTTCCTTTTCGCCTGGACCAGCCGCGTCAAGGTCACTGGCCAACGCCATGAGGATGGCTACCGGCCCCAGCGTTACCTCAGCGCCTCGCGCTGGCGCGGCAAGGCGCGCGCGCGGCGCCTGGACTTCTTCGGCGGTGGCGCCTACCGGCTCGAACGCATGCCGCCGCGTAAGACGGCAAGCAAACGGCAACCGCTGCCGCCGGAGATGATCCGGCACACCGTCGATCCCCTGACCGCGGGCCTCAAGGCCATCGAGCACCTGGTCCGGGCGGGGTCCTGCGGCGGCACCATCCGCGTCTTCGACGGCAAGCGCCGCTATGACATTGCTCTCGCCGACGAGGGGGGTGATGTGGTCGAACCGTCCCGGCTTTCGATCTTCCAGGGCCCGGCGCGGCGTTGCCGCTTCACCATGGACCGCATCCATGGATTCAAGAAAAGGCGCTACACCAACTTCTGGAATGACAGTGAAGACAACGGCCAAGGCATGTGGGACTTCGAGGTGTGGATTGCCCGCCCCAAACCCGGCGTGCCGCCGGTGCCGGTGCGCTTCGAGGGCGAGATTCATCACGGCAGTGTCATGATCCACTTGACCCATGCTGCGGTGAAGCCCTCCGGCATCGATGCCGCCATCCTGGCCAACCCGCGCTAAAACCTATTCGAAACCCAGCGCGGTGACGGCAATCGGCAGGTCGCTGAATTTGGCGATGACGCCATCGGCGCCGAGTTCCCCCACCGGGCCCTGGGCATAGCCGTAGGAGACGGCAATGACGGTGACCCCCGCAGCATTGGCCATGATCACGTCATTGGCGCTGTCGCCCACCATCACCGCGCATTCCGGCGCGGTTCCCAGTTCATCGAGGATGGCCCGGAGCGGCGCCGGGTCCGGCTTGTGGGCACCGAGGCTGTCGCCGCTGACCACCGAGGCGAAATGGCCGCGGATGCCGAGGCTATCGAGGATATGCAGTGTCGGCGCCAGCGACTTGTTGGTGCAGACCGCGAGCTTGCAGCCCTTCTCGCGCAGCCGGTCCAGGGTTTCCACCACCCGGGGGAACGGCTGGGAGATATCGGCGGTGGCGTAGATGTCCTCCATGCGCCGGGCGGCGGCGGCGAGATCGTCGACGGCCAATGGCGCGCCGGTGGCAATGAAGCCCCGTTCGACGAGTTTCTTGATGCCGTCGCCGATCATTGTCTTGACCTCGGTGACGGAGACGCCGGGCCGGCCATATTCGATCAGGAGTTGATCCAGCGCCGCCGCCAGTTCCGGGGCACTTTCGATCAAGGTGCCATCGAGGTCGCACACCACGGCATCGAGCCTTCGCGCCACTGAAACCTTCCGTAACAATAGTTGACTTGGACCTGGTCGGCGCAGTATGGCAAGTTCCATCACGCCGCCCACGAGGCCGCCGGGCCCCGGGGCTTTGTAGTGGGTTGCTCTTTGATGTCAAAGCAAAAACTGGCCGTCATCATTCTCGCCGCGGGCCGTGGGCTCAGGATGAAGACGGCTATGCCTAAGGTGCTGCACACCGTGGCCGGGCGGCCCATGATCGATTACGTGCTTGGCGCCGCCGCAACCCTCGATCCCGATCAACTGGTGGCCGTGGTCGGCCCCGGCATGGATGCCTATGCCGACGCTTTCGCTCCGGCGCGCCTCGCGGTGCAGGCTGAACCCCGCGGCACCGGCGACGCGGTGATGGCGGCGCGCCCGGTGATCGGTGATTTCGACGGCGACGTGCTGGTGCTGTTCGGCGACACCCCGTTGCTTCGCCCCGAGACCCTGGAAGCGGTGCTGGGCGCGCTCAATGACGGCTCCGGCGCCGCGGTGGCGGTGCTCGGCTTCCGCCCCGCCGATCCCGGCCAATATGGCCGCCTGATCACCGATGATGCCGGCAAGCTCGAGGCCATCGTTGAAAGCGGTGACGCTACGGTCGAGCAAAAGGCCATTGGCTTGTGTAATTCCGGGCTGATGGCGGTCCAGGGCCGGCATTTGTTCGGTCTTCTCGAAGGGCTCAGCCCCGACAACGCCAAGGGCGAATTCTACCTGACCGACATCGTCGCCGCCGCCCGTGCCCAGGGTCTAACTTGTGCCGCCGTCGAGGGTGGCAATGAAGAGCCCATGGGCGTCAATTCCCGCGCCGAACAGGCGGTGGCCGAGGCCGCCATGCAGTTACGCCTGCGCGCCGAGGCCATGGCCGCCGGCGCCACCTTGATCGACCCCACCACGGTCTATTTCAGCTTCGACACCCGCCTTGGCCATGATGTGGTCATCGGCCCCAACGTCTTCTTCGGGCCTGGCGTCACCATCGGCGACGGCGTCGAGGTCCGCGCCTTCTGCCATATCGACGGCGCCGAGATCGGCGATGGCGCCATCATCGGGCCGTTCGCGCGGCTACGCCCCGGTGCCCGCATCGGTGAGGCCGTCCAAATCGGCAATTATGTGGAGATCAAGGCGGCCGTGATCGAACCGGGCGCCAAGATCAACCATCTTTCCTATGTCGGCGACAGCCGCGTCGGCGCCGGCAGCAACATCGGCGCCGGCACCATCACCTGTAACTATGACGGCTTCGACAAGCATGTCACCGATATCGGCGCCGGCGTGTTCGTCGGCTCCAACACCGCCCTGGTGGCGCCCGTGATCGTCGGCGACGGCGCCGTGATCGGCGCCGGGTCGGTGATCACCGGCGATGTCGCCCCCGACGCCCTGGTGGTGGCCCGCGCCAAACAGGCCGAGGTCCCGGGTGGCGGCGCCAGCTACCGCGCCCGCAAGGGTGGGGCGAAACCGCCCTCTGCCGCCAGGGGCAAAGCCCAGGCCCAAGTCGCTGGTGGCGGGAAGCGGCGAGGCAAAAGCTAAGCTCGTATGTGCGGCATCATCGGCATCATCGGCAAGGGCGAAGCGTCACCGCTGCTCATCGAAGGCCTCAAGCGTCTCGAATATCGCGGCTATGATTCGGCGGGCATCGCAACCCTGAATGGCGGCGATATCTTACGCCGCCGCGCCAAGGGCAAGCTGGTCAATCTGGTAAAGCTGCTGGACGCCGAGCCCATGGCCGGCACCACCGGCATCGGCCACACCCGTTGGGCCACCCACGGCATCCCCAACGAGCTCAACGCCCATCCCCTGAGCAACGGCCGCGTCGCCGTGGTCCACAACGGCATCATCGAGAATTTCCAGGCCCTCCGAGCCGAGCTCGAAGATCTGGGCTATGGCTTCGAGACCGACACCGATACCGAGGCGGTGGTGATCCTCATCACCCGCTTCCTCGATGACGGCCAGGACCCGGTCGCCGCCACGCGGGCGGCCCTGGCGCGGCTCGAAGGCGCCTTCGCCCTCGGCATCCTGTTTGCCGGCCATGATGATCTGTTGGTGGCGGCAAGGCGGGGCTCGCCCTTGGCGATCGGCCTTGGCGACGGCGAGATGTATCTCGGCTCCGACGCCCTGGCGCTGGCGCCCTTGACCCAGCGTATCGCCTATTTGGAGGAAGGCGACTGCGCCGCGATCCACCGCGACGGCGCCACCATCTTTGATGCCGCGGGCCTAGAGGTCGAGCGCAAGATCGAGGAGACCGCGGCCTCCGGCGCCCCCGTCGGCAAGGACAATTACCCCCATTTCATGCTCAAGGAGATCTACGAGCAACCCACCGTGATCGGCGACACCCTGCACAGCGTCTTCAACCCGAAGAAGCGCTCGGTCAGTTTGCCGTCCCTGCCGTTCGATTTCGCCGCGGTCGAACGCATACAGCTCGCCGCCTGCGGCACCTCGTTCCATGCCGCCATGGTGGCCAAATACTGGTTCGAGCAAATCGCCGCCATCCCCGCCGACGCCGATATCGCCTCCGAATTCCGCTACCGCGACGTCCATCTATCGCCCCGTGGCCTCGCGCTCTTCATCTCCCAATCGGGCGAGACCGCCGACACCCTGGCGGCGTTGCGCCATGCCCGCGACCACGGCCAGCAGTGCGCCGCCATCGTCAATGTCGCCGAAAGCAATATGGCGCGCGACGCCGACGCCACTTTCCTCACCCATGCCGGGCCCGAGATCGGCGTCGCCTCGACCAAGGCCTTCACCACGCAGTTAACGGTGCTGGCGACCCTGGTGATCGCGGCGGCAAAGGCGCGGGGCGCCATCGATCACGACCGCGAGGCGGTGCTGTCGGCCGCCATCGCCGAGGTGCCGGCGCGGGCCGCCGAGGTGCTGATCCACGACGACAAGCTGAAAGAGCTCGCCCAAGAGGTCGCCGGCGCCCAAACCGTGTTATATCTCGGCCGCGGCACCGGCTATCCCATCGCTCTCGAAGGGGCGCTCAAGCTCAAGGAGATTTCCTACATCCATGCCGAGGGTTTTGCCGCCGGCGAGATGAAGCATGGCCCCATCGCGCTGATCGACGACAGTGTGCCGATCATCGTCATCGCGCCGTCGGACGCGCTGTTCGACAAGACCGCGTCCAACATGCAAGAGGTCATCGCCCGGGGCGGCCGGGTCATCTTCCTGTCCGATGCCCAGGGCATCGCCAAACTCGGCGACGTGGCGGCGGCGACCATCGAGCTGCCCACCGTCGATCCCTTCGTGGCGCCGATCCTCTACACCATCCCGGTGCAATTGCTCGCCTATCATACAGCCGTCCTCAAGGGCACCGACGTCGACCAGCCCCGCAACCTCGCCAAATCGGTGACCGTGGAATAGACGGGCACCCCCACATCTAGGCGGTTAACAGCCCCGGGGCGCGGGGCTATATTGGCCGCAACCACAATCACCCATCCACCCGAGGGGGAAACCATGAAACTCAAGGACAACAAGCTGTTCCGCCAGCAATGCTACGTCGATGGCGCCTGGATCGACGCCGCCGATGGCGATAGCTTCGAGGTCACCAACCCCGCCGACAATTCGATCATCGGCACCGTGCCCCGGCTCGGCCAGGACCAGACCCGCGGCGCCATCGAGGCGGCGAACCGGGCTTACCCGGCATGGCGCGCCAAGACCGCCAAGGAACGCGCCGCCATCATGCGCACATGGTACGAGCTCATCATCGAGAACGCCGACGATCTCGCCCTGATCATGACCACGGAACAGGGCAAGCCGTTGGCCGAATCCAAGGGCGAGGTGGTGTATTCGGGCGCGTTCGTCGAATGGTTCGGCGAGGAGGCCAAGCGGGTCTATGGCGACACCATCCCGGAAAACGCCCCGGGCCGGCGCATCATCGTCATCAAGGAGCCGATCGGCGTCGTCGCCTCGATCACGCCGTGGAACTTCCCCTCGGCGATGATCACCCGCAAGGTGGCCCCGGCGCTGGCCGCCGGCTGCACCGTGGTGGCGCGCCCGGCCTCGCAGACGCCCTATTCGGCCTTCGCCCTGGCCGAGCTCGGCGATCGCGCCGGGCTGCCCAAGGGGACGTTCAATGTCATCACCGGCTCCGCCGCGGTCCAGGGCGCCGAGCTCACGTCGAACCCCATCGTCCGCAAGGTCTCCTTCACCGGCTCCACCGAAGTGGGCAAGCTGTTGATGGAGCAATGCGCCGGCACCGTGAAGAAGATGTCGTTGGAGCTCGGCGGCAACGCGCCCTTCATCGTGTTCGACGACGCCGATCTCGACGCCGCGGTGGCGGGCGCCATCGCCTCGAAATACCGCAACACCGGCCAGACCTGCGTCTGCGCCAACCGGCTTTTGATCCAGGACAGCGTGTACGACGCCTTCACCGCCAAGCTGACCGCCGCCGTCGAGGCCTTGAAGGTCGGCAATGGCATCGAAGCCGGGGTCCAGCAGGGCCCGTTGATCGACATGCGGGCGGTGGAAAAGGTCGAGGAACATATCTCCGACGCCGTCGCCAAGGGCGCCCAAGTCGTCACCGGCGGCAAGCGCCACGCCCTCGGCGGCACCTTCTTCGAGCCCACCGTGCTATCCGGCGTCACCACCGAAATGATGGTGTCCCGCGAGGAGACCTTTGGCCCCATGGCGCCGCTGTTCCGCTTCAACACCGAAGAAGAGGCCATCCAAATGGCCAACGACACCGAATTCGGCCTCGCCGCCTATTTCTTCGCCCGCGATGTCGGCCGCTGTTGGCGCGTCGCCGAGGGCCTGGAATACGGCATCGTCGGCATCAATGAAGGCATCATCTCCACCGAGGTCGCGCCCTTCGGCGGCATGAAGGAATCCGGCATCGGCCGCGAGGGCTCCCACTACGGCATCGATGAGTTCGTCGAGATCAAGTATCTGTGCATGGGCGGCCTCGGCGCGTGAGGGCGCTTCCGCGCCGCCCGGGCGCAGCGGCGATAACGGAGCCCCGCCATGGCTGTTTATGATTTCGACCTGTTCTGTCTCGGCGCCGGGTCCGGCGGGGTGCGTATCACGCGGCGCGCAGGTGCTGCGGGCAAGCGCGTCGCGGTGGCGGAGGAAAGCCGTATCGGCGGCACCTGTGTCAACCGCGGCTGCATCCCCAAGAAGTTCTATGTCTTCGCCTCGCACTTCGCCGAAGATTTCGAGGACGCCGCCGGCTATGGCTGGCAGGTGGGGGATGCGAGCTTCGATTGGCCCACGCTGGTTGCCGCCAAGGAAAAGGAACTTGCGCGGTTGGGCGGCATCTATGACCGCATGCTCGCCGACGCCGGGGTCAGTTATGTGGAAGGGCGCGGCACCCTGATCGATGCCCATACCGTCGAGGTGGCGGGAAAGCGTATGAGCGCCGAAGTCATCGTCATCAACACCGGCGCCCGGCCCCAGTTCCCGGACATTCCCGGTATTGAGCACGCCATCAGCTCCGATGAGGTCTTCGATCTCGATGATTTTCCCAACCGCCTCGCCATCATCGGCGGCGGCTATATCGCCGTCGAATTTGCCGGTATTTTCAATGGCTTGGGCGCAGACGTCAGCCTGTTCTACCGCCGCGACAAGATCCTCCGCGGCTTCGATGAGGATGTGCGCACCACCTTGCAGGAAGAGATGATCAAGAAGGGGGTCGATGTCGTGCTCGAGACCACATTCGAGGCCATCGAGAAGACCGCCGGCGGCCTTCGCGTCACCACGTCGGCGGGCGAGGTCCGCGACTTCGACCAGGTCCTGATGGCGACCGGGCGGAACCCCAACACCCAAGGCATCGGGCTTGAGGCGGCCGGGGTCACCCTCGACGGCAACGGCGCCATCGTCGTCGATGAATTCTCCCAGACCACGGCCGACAACATTTACGCCATCGGCGACGTCACCGACCGCCTGGCGCTGACGCCGATCGCCATCCACGAGGCCCAATGCCTGTTCGAGACCCTGTACCGGGGAAAGCCGACCAAGCCCAACCACCATGATGTGGCATCGGCGGTGTTCAGCCAGCCGACGGTCAGCTGCGTCGGCTACACCGAAGCCGATGCAAGGGACGAATTCGGCGCCGTCGATATCTACCGCTCGGGCTTCAAGCCCCTCAAACACACGGTTTCGGGCCGCGACGAACGCGCGATGATGAAATTGGTGGTCGATGGCGCCTCAAACCGGGTGGTCGGCGCCCACATGGTCGGGCCCGAGGCCGGCGAGATCATCCAGGGCATCGCCATCGCGGTGAAGGCGGGGCTCACCAAGGAGGCGTTCGACGCCACCATCGGCATTCACCCCACCACCGCCGAGGAATTCGTCCTGATGCGGGAAAAATCATAAAAATCATGTGATTAGACGGAGATCGGGGGGGCCACAAGCGGCGTCACCAGCCACCCATTTACCTGGAAATTTACGAATTTCAGGCGTATAAGTCTCGGCCTTCACCGGGATATCGGATAATGTTGTTTTAAGATTGAATTTTGGGTCCTAGGACCAAGAGGGTCGTCATGGCTAGGAAATGGACCCCCGGCGGCTGGCGCGCCAAGCCGATCATACAGCAGCCCGAGTGGCCCGACGCCGCCCAGGTTGAAGCCGTCGAGGACAAGATCAGGACTTACCCGCCGCTGGTGTTCGCCGGCGAGGCGCGGAACCTGCGCGCGCATCTGGCCAAGGTGGCCGAGGGCAAGGCCTTCCTGCTCCAGGGCGGCGATTGCG
Organism: Alphaproteobacteria bacterium; assembly: GCA_036448135.1. Classification (GTDB taxonomy): domain Bacteria; phylum Pseudomonadota; class Alphaproteobacteria; order SMXQ01; family SMXQ01; genus JAZFWG01. The sequence goes on along the minus strand of JAZFWG010000030.1, from coordinate 3,980 downwards.
CCGAAAGTTTCGCCGAGTTCCATCCCGACAACATCCGCGACACCTTCCAGGTGTTGCTGCAGATGGCGGTGGTGCTGACCTATGGCGCCAGCTGTCCCATCGTCAAGGTCGGCCGCATGGCGGGACAGTTCGCCAAGCCGCGCTCAACGGATTTCGAGACCCGCGAGGGGATAAGCCTGCCGAGCTACCGCGGCGACATGGTCAATGGCAGCGAGTTCACCGCCGAGGCCCGCACCCCCAACCCCAAGCGCTGGCTCCAGGTCTACGGCCAGTCGGCATCGACGCTCAACCTGTTGCGCGCCTTCGCCCAGGGCGGTTTCGCCGATCTTCACCGGGTCCATGGCTGGAATTTGGGCTTCGTCGAGCGCAGTTCCCAGGGCGAGAAATACCGCGAGCTCGCCGACCGCATCGACGCCACGCTGGCTTTCATGGAGGCCTGCGGGCTCAATTCCGAGACCACGCCCCAGATTCGCGAGACCGAATTCTTCACCTCCCACGAGGCCCTGCTGCTGGGCTATGAGCAAGCCTTGACCCGGGTCGATTCTCTCACCGGCGATTGGTACGACTGCTCGGCCCATCTGCTGTGGATCGGTGACCGCACCCGCCAGCCCGACGGCGCCCATGTGGAATTCATGCGCGGCATCAACAACCCCATCGCCTTCAAGGTCGGGCCATCGATCGAACTCGACGATTTCCGCCGGCTGATGGATATTCTCAACCCGGAAAACGAGGCCGGCCGCTTGACCTTGATCTGCCGCATGGGCGCCGGCCTGGTGGCCGAAAAGCTGCCGCCCCTGATCCGGGCGGTGAAGGAAGACGGCCGCAAGGTGGTGTGGACCTGCGATCCCATGCATGGCAACACCATTGAGTCCAACAACGGCTACAAGACCCGTCATGTGGCAACGGTCCTTGACGAGGTCCGCGGTTTTTTCGCCATCCATCAGGCCGAAGGCACCTATGCCGGCGGCGTCCATTTCGAGATGACCGGCCAGGACGTCACCGAATGCCTGGGCGGCGACCAGGCGATCACGGCGACGGGCCTGGCGGACCGCTACCACACCCATTGCGATCCCCGCCTCAACGCCAGCCAGGTGCTGGAGCTCGCCTTCGTCATCTCCGACATGCTGAAGCAGGAGCGCGAAACCGCCACCGGCCACGCCCGCATTGCCGAGGCCTCGTGACGCCCGACCGGCGGGCCGGGCATTCCCCATTCCCCCGCGGTCCGTGTCTTGGTGACACATCATGACCGACACCCTCACCATCGCCGTCGCCCAGCTTGATCCCACCGTCGGTGACATCGCCGGCAACATGGCGAAGATCCGCGCCGGACGCGCCGTGGCGGCGGACATGGGCGCCGATCTCGTGGTGTTTTCAGAGCTTGTCGTGCCGGGCTATCCGCCCGAGGATCTGGTGCTGCGCCCGACCTTCCAGCGCGCGGTGGAGACCGCCGTCAAGGCGCTGGCGGCGGAGACCGGCAGCGGCCCGGCGGTGCTGTTGGGCGCGCCCTGGCGGTCCAATGGCGCGCTGCACAATGCGGCGCTGTTGTTAGATGGCGGCGAGATTGCCGAGGTCCGGTTCAAGCATGAGCTGCCCAATTACGGCGTGTTCGACGAGCTCCGGGTGTTCGCCCCGGCGGCGCTGCCGGAAGCGATGGATTTCCGCGGCACCCGCTTGGGCGTCATGATCTGCGAGGACATGTGGACGCCGGCGGTGACGGCGCAACTCAAGCAATCGGGCGCCGAGATCCTCATCGTCATTAACGGCTCGCCGTTCGAGGCCGACAAGGCTGACGAGCGTCTGTCCCTGGCGATCGCCCGCGTCAAGGAATCCGGCGTGGCTTTGATCTATGTCAACCAGGTGGGCGGCCAGGATGAACTGGTGTTCGACGGCGCCTCGTTCGTGCTCGACGCCACCGGCAAACGCGCGGGCCAGGCGCCTGGGTTCCGCAGCGATGTGATGGCGACCGGGTGGCAACGCACCGAGGGCGGCGGCTGGGATTGCGTGGAGTGTGAGATGGCGGAATTGCCGCAAGGCCCGGAAGCGGTCTACCTCGCCATGGTGGTGGGCTTGCGCGATTATGTCGCCAAGAACGGCTTTCCCGGCGTCCTTATCGGGCTTTCCGGCGGCATTGATTCGGCACTGACGGCGGTGGTGGCGGCGGATGCCCTGGGCGCCGACAAGGTCCATTGCGTGTTGATGCCGTCGCCTTTTACCTCGGCTGATAGCACCGAGGACGCCCTGGCCCTGGCGAAGGAACTCGCCATCCGCTTCGATACCATCAGTATCGATCCCGCCATGGAGGCGTTCTCCGCCATGCTGGCGCAGCAATTCGCCGGCACCGCGCCCAACGAGACCGAGGAGAACATCCAGGCCCGCGCCCGCGGCATGACCCTGATGGCGCTTTCCAACAAGTTCGGCCACATGGTGCTGTCCACCGGCAACAAGTCGGAGATGTCGGTGGGCTATGCCACCCTCTATGGCGATCTCTGCGGCGGCTATTCGGTGTTGAAGGACGTCTACAAGACCACGGTCTATGAGCTCTCAAACTGGCGCAACCAACATGTGCCCGCAGACGCGGGGGCGGTGCCCGACTGCCTCGGCCCGCCGGGCCCGGTGATCCCTGGGCGCATCATCACCAAGGCGCCGTCGGCGGAACTGCGGCCGGACCAGACCGACCAGGACACCCTGCCGCCCTATGAGGCGCTCGACGATATCCTCAAATGCCTGATCGAGGGCGAGATGGCCTTGGCCGACATCGCCAAGCGCGGCCACGACCCCGAAGTCGTGTCCCGGGTGTGGCGCATGGTCAATATCGCCGAATACAAGCGCCGCCAGGCGCCGCCGGGGGTCAAGCTAACCCGGCGCTCGTTCGGGCGCGACCGGCGCTATCCCATCACCAACGCCTTTTCCGGCCTTGGCGGCGAGATAGAGTGATCGCAGCCTTTGGGCCGGGCGCACATGGACCTGAAATAAAGAATCTGATACCCGTAGCGGGCGTGACCATTCGAGGCCGAGAAAGCTGTGACACTTAAGCTCTACAACACGCTGACCCGCGAAAAAGCGCCGTTTGTGCCGATCGACCCCGGCCACGTGCGCATCTATGTCTGCGGGCCCACGGTCTATGATCTCGCCCATATCGGCAATGCGCGGCCGGTGGTGGTGTTCGACGTGCTCTACCGGCTGATGCGCAGGCTTTACCCCAAGGTCACTTACGTGCGCAACATCACCGATGTGGACGACAAGATCATCGACGCCGCCAGGGCCGAGGACATCCCCATCGACGCACTCACGGCGCGCACAGCCGACGCCTTCCATCAGGACATGGCGCAGTTGGGCACCCTCGAGCCCGATTTCGAGCCCCGCGCCACCGAGCATATTCCGCAGATGATCGCCATGATCGAAAAGCTGATCACCACGGAGAACGCCTATGAGGCCGAGGGCCATGTGCTGTTCCACGTCCCCTCGATGGCGGATTATGGCCGCCTGTCACGCCGCGACCGCCGCGAGATGCTCGCCGGCGCCCGGGTCGAAGTGGCGCCCTACAAGCGCGACCCGGCCGATTTCGTGCTGTGGAAGCCATCGGCCGACGACCAGCCGGGGTGGGATAGCCCGTGGGGCTGGGGGCGGCCGGGCTGGCACATCGAATGCTCGGCCATGTCGGAAACGCTTTTGGGTGAATGCTTCGATATCCATGGCGGCGGCCTCGATCTGGTCTTCCCCCACCATGAGAACGAGATCGCCCAGAGCAGATGCGCCAACAAGGGTGGCAAATTCGTCAATGTGTGGATGCACAACGGCTATCTCACCGTCGATGGCGAGAAGATGTCCAAGTCGCTGGGCAACTTCTTAACCGTGCGCGAGCTCTTGGAACTCGGATTTGAAGGCGAGAGCCTGCGACTGGCGCTGCTGAAGGCGCACTATCGCCAGCCGCTGGATTTCACCTTGGACGGGGTCAAGGAATGCAAGGCCGAGTTGGATTA
>JAZFWG010000029.1:0-6832 GCA_036448135.1 Alphaproteobacteria bacterium | reverse complement strand
GGTCAGATAGATCTGCAGCGAGGCGTTTTCGGCCAGGCCGGTGAGCTCGCCGAATTGGCGCTCTAACCAGCCATTGACGGCGCCGAAACGGCTGTCGGCGACGATGCCGAGACGCGCCTGCCAGCTTTGAAGTTCGCGGGCGCGCTCGACATCGACGAACTTGAAGACCGCGAACACCCCGGCGGCGGCGGCGGCCAACAGCGCCAGGGCCAGCGCCGCCACCTTCATGGTGGCGCTACGATTTTGGGCTGCGGCGGTGGCGTCGTCTCTCTCGTCCAAACTCATATCCCTGGCATCTACTTCCCCCTCGTGGGCGCGGGGGCAGGCCGCCGGGGGAACGGCGAGAGATTGAACCGCTATGGTTAACAATACCTCTACGGTCAAACATCGCCGACACCGGTTAGGAAATTCTTAAGGTCGGTAAATTTATTATGTCAGTCGGTCGGCGAGGGCCGCGAAAGGCCCTCTAGAACATGGAGTTGGAAGGAAAACCCGGTGCCAAGGACCCCTATTCATAATGCATCCCGGACTTCTAAGACCCTTGCCCGTGCCTTGATGGCGGCGTGCGCGGCGGTCCTGATCATGGCGGCGATGGGTGATGCGGCGGCCAAACGGGGGAACTCGGTGCACCTGTTCGGCTCCACCGAGATCAAATCCTCCAACCTCAAACCGTTTCCCAAATGGACCGGGACGCTGAATCGCTATTTCTCCGAGAAGAAGCTCGTCGACAAGCCGTGCACATCGACGATCTTCAACCAATGCAACTTGAAGAATTGGCAGAAGCTGATCGCCGGCGTCCGCCATATGGACCGCCGCAACCAGATCATGCTGATCAACAACTATCTCAACAAGGCGAAGTACATCCTCGATCTCATCAATTACCGGGTCGAGGACTATTGGGCGACGCCATTGCAGTTCTTCAGCAGGGACGGCGACTGCGAGGATTACGCCATCGCCAAATTCATGTCGATGCGCGCTCTTGGCGTTCCCAACAAGGACATGCGCATCGTCGTGCTCAAGGATCTCAACCTCAGGCTCGCCCACGCCATCTTGGTGGTCTATGTGGACGGCGAGCCTTTGGTGCTCGACAACCAGATCAACCAGGTGGTCCGCGCCAAGGATATCCGCCACTACCAGCCGATCTATTCCATCAACGAAACCAACTGGTGGCTGCACCGGCGCGGTTGACGGTTGATAGGGCCACTAGCCATCCATTCCTTTTATTGTCCGGGCCTTTTATAGTCCGGGCCATGGCGGCCCCAATCATTGAAACCCATGGCTTGACCAAACACTTCGGCGATATCACCGCGGTCGACGGCATCGATTTCGCCATCACTTCCGGGGCCACTGTGGCGCTGCTGGGCGCCAACGGCGCCGGCAAGACCACGACGCTGGCGATGCTGTTGGGGCTGTTGTTGCCGACCAGCGGCGCCATCACCATCCTAGGCGAGGACATGGTGCGCCACCGCTACCGGGTCCTGCCGCGGATGAACTTCTCGTCACCCTATGTCGATTTCCCGCGCCGCCTCACGGTGGCCGAGAACCTGACCGTCTATGCCCGGCTCTACGGCATCACCGGGGTCTCGGAGCGGGTGCGCAGGGCCTGCGAAGAATTCGCTATCGTGCCCTTGATGGACCGGCCCGTGGGCAAGCTGTCGACCGGCCAACGCACCCGCGTGGCGCTGGCCAAGGCGCTGTTGAATAGGCCTGAGATTCTGCTGCTCGACGAGCCCACGGCGTCCCTTGATCCCGACATTGCCGAAACCGTGCGCCAGCAATTGGTCGACTACCAGCGCCGCACCGGGGCGACGATCCTGCTCGCCTCCCACAACATGGCCGAGGTCGAACGCATGTGCACCGACGTCTTGTTCATGCAGCGCGGCCGCATCGAGGACCGCGGCACGCCGGCGCAATTGGTTGCGCGCCATGGCCGCGATACCCTTGAGCAGGTCTTCCTCGACATCGCGCGGGAACGTAACGGGACCACCAGGGCGACTGGGGCGGCGTGATGACCGATCGGGGGGCCAATGCCAGGGTGAGCGGGGAGTTTTTCTCGTGGCGGCGCATCGGCGCCATGGTGCTGCGCTACACCTATCTGCTGCGCGGCTCGTGGCCGCGCATCGTCGAGCTCGCCTATTGGCCCACCATCCAGATGATCCTGTGGGGGTTCATCTCCCAGTTCTTCCTCACCCATTCCACCTGGGTGGCCGAGGCCGCCGGCGTGCTGATCGCGGCGGTGTTGCTGTGGGACGTGCTGTTCCGGGCCCAACTCGGGGTCTCGATCTCGTTCCTCGAGGAAATGTGGTCGCGCAATCTTGCCAGCCTGTTCGTGACGCCGCTGCGGCCCTATGAATTGATCGTCGCCATGCTTGGCGTCAGCCTGATCCGCACTCTGATCGGCATCATCCCGGCATCGCTGTTGGCCATCGTGCTTTACCACTATTCGGTGTTCGATCTCGGCTTGCCCCTGTTGGCGTTCTTCACCAACCTTCTGGTGATGGGCTGGGCCATGGGGCTGGTGATTTCGTCCCTGATCATGCGCTACGGCCTCGGTGCCGAAAGCCTGGCGTGGATCGCCGTCTTCCTGGTGGCGCCGTTGAGCGGCATCTATTACCCCATCACCGTGCTGCCGGAATGGCTGCAACCGGTGTCCTGGGCGCTGCCTTCGACCTATGTGTTCGAGGGCATGCGCACAGTCATGTTCGAGGGCGTCTTCCGCGTCGATTACCTGGTGGGTGCGGCGGCGCTCAACATGGTCTATTTGGCGGGGGGCACGGCGGTGTTCCTCAGGACGTTCCAGATCGCGCGGCGCGATGGGCTGCTTCTCAGCATGGGCGAGTAAGCTTCGCCCCCCCCTTTATGGGCACACACCCTAATCGAGCTTGGTGCTGACCCCGGCGTCGGTGAAGCTCGCCATGCCGGTGTGGCACGCCACCGCGCCCTTGAGCACGCTAAGCGCCAGCACCGCGCCGGTGGCCTCGCCCAGGCGCATCTCGAGATCGAGGATCGGCGCCTTGGCGATGGCATCAAGCAGCCTGGCGTGACCCGGCTCGGCGGAGCGGTGGGCCACCTGGCAGTGGTCGAGGAGGCCGGGCTCAATGGCATAGAGCACCGCCGCCGCCGCCGTCGCCGCATAGCCGTCGAGCAACACCGGGGTGCGCGCCAGCCTGGCGGCAAGGACGGCGCCGATGATGGCGGCGAACTCGCGCCCGCCGAGACAGCGGAGAGCCTGGAACGGATCGCCACCAACCCCGCCCAAGGCATCTCCCAAGGCATCGCGGTGACGCGCGTGGGCTTCGCCGATAACCGCGCGCTTGTGATCCAGTTGGCCGCCTTGGACACCGGTGCCGGGCCCGGCCCAGTCCGCCGCGGTGCCGCCGAACAGCGCCAGACACAGCGCCGCGGCGGCGGTGGTGTTGCCGATGCCCATCTCGCCCAGGCACAAAACATCAAGGCCGGGCTCAACCGCCATCATGCCGTAGGCGATGGCGTTGACGGTCTCGGCCTCGGCCATGGCCGGCGCGGTGGTGAAATCCACCGTCGGGGTCTCCAGGTTGAGCTCATAGACCCGGAGATCGGCGTCCATCGCCTTGCACAGCTGGTTCACCGCGGCGCCGCCGGTGATGAAGTTCTGGACCATCTGGGCCGTGACCTCGGGCGGATAGGCCGAGACCCCTTGGGCGACGACACCGTGATTGCCGGCGAAGACCACGACCCGGGGATGGTCGAGCCCCGGCGGATGGCGTCCCTGCCAGGCGCAAAGCCATTCCACCAGATGTTCGAGCCGCCCAAGGGCGCCTGCGGGCTTGGTCAGGGTGGCTTCGCGGGACCGTGCCAAGGCCCGGGCTTCTTCGTCCGCGCCGGGGAGGTCCTTGAACAGGGCCCGCACCTCATCGAATGAGGTGATCACCGCATCCTGGTTTGCGGCTTTTTCCATGGCATCCGTGATATTTTCCGGCCGGGCCCGATATTTTCTAGCACGATTTTGTCGATTGAAATTGCGGCTGGGTACCACTCTCTTATAACCTAGTGGCGATGAGGTAAAAAGGGGGGACGCGGCACGTCCGCGGCTTGACGCCATGTCCGATCGATCCGATAGCGACCTCGAGCACCCGTTCTCGGTGAAGGTGATCACCGGTTGGTGGGCCGATTTCCGGGTTTCCGCAAGTCTGCTGACCCGGCTGCCCATTGACGATAGCGCGGCCCGGGCAAAGGGCGCCTTGGCCGGCGCCGTCCGCGCCTTCCCCCTGGTCGGGCTGATGGTCGGCGTCGCCGGCGCGTTGGCCTTCGCCATCGCCGACGGCCTCAACCTGCCGCCGGTGATCTCGGCCATCATTGCCCTTGGCACCATGATCGGGGCCACCGGGGCACTCCATGAAGATGGCATCGCCGACTGCGCCGACGCCTTCCTCACCCAGGGTGACAAGACGGCGAAGCTGAAGATCATGCGCGACAGCCGCATCGGCGCCTACGGCACCGTCGCCCTGGTGTTGACGCTCGCCCTGCGCGTGGGCGTCCTGACGGTGTTGGCCACCGCCGACCAAGTCGCGGCGGCATTGTTCGCCACCGCTGCGGCATCGCGCGCCGCCATCCCGGTGATGATGCACTATATGAAACCGGCGCGGAGGTCCGGCCTTGCCGTCACCGCCGGCAAGCCGGACCGCGACCAAGTCATCATCACCATCCTGCTAGGCGGCGCCTTGGCGCTGTTGTTCCTGGGCCCCGTGGTCGGGGTGCTGGCGCTGCTCATAGGCGCCGGCGGGGTTGCCAAGGTGATCTGGCTCGCCCGGCGCCAGATCGGCGGCGTCACCGGCGATGTGCTTGGCGCCGGCCAGCAGGCCATGGAGATCGGCATGCTGCTGGCCATCGTCGCCCTGGTATGACCGCCAGCCCATGACCGTCACGACCCGATGGTGGTGGGTGCGCCACGCCCCGGTGCACAATCCGGACCACCGTCTTTATGGCCAGACCGACATCGAGGCCGATACCTCCGATGATGCGGCGTTGGCGGCCTTGGGCGCGATCCTGCCCAATGATGCGGTATGGATCACCAGCCACCTCAAGCGCAGCCAGCAGACCGCCAGCGCCATCGAGCCCCATGTGGCGGCGGCGCCGGCGCCGGTGATCGAGCCCGATATCGCCGAACAGAATTTCGGTGCCTGGCAAGGCATGACCTTCGACGAGCTCAAGGACTATCTAGATGATGGCTTCGACGCCTTCTGGCGCGCACCGGGCCACACCACGCCGCCCGAGGGCGAAAGCTTCGCCACCGTGATTGACCGCGTCGGCGTCGCGGTGCGGAGCCTGACCGAGACCTACCCCGGGCGCGACATCGTCGCCTTCGCCCATGGCGGCTCGATCCGCGCCGCCCTGGCGCTGGCGCTCGATCTCGACGCCAACGCCGCCCTGTCGTTCCAGATCGAGAATTTATCGCTGACCCGGATCGACCACATCGAACGGCCCGACGGGCGACCGGTGCCGGGAGCGGTCAGGCCGTGGCGCATCACCGCGGTGAACATGCTCCATCACCGCGCGGGCGGCGCGGGCGGGGCAACGTGACCGGCGTGTTCTGTGGATAAATCTGTGCATAACAGTGGAACCCAACCTGTGATAACTGGGATAGCGGGGAAAACGTCATCTCATAAGCCCATTCTATGGCAGGCAAACAACATCACCTGTGGGCAAAGTGGTGAATATTTTGTGCATGAAATCTCCCCCAAGCAATTGAAATGTCACGATTTAATCGCTAGACTGGGGTTTGCCTCCGCCGCCCCCGAAGGAGTCCGCAATCTATGACGGAAACATCCGGATCCAAACCCATCGGCCCTGAAAATGGCGGCTCGCTGTTCCCGGAGATGTCCCCTGCGCCCCAGGGGCGCAAAATCACCACCGGCGTGCTGCCGATGCAGGACATCCGGGCGCTGATCCGCGAACAAATCATCCGGGCCTCGGTCGACATCACCGACGAACAACTTCAACCGGCGAGCATGGATCTGCGCCTCGGCACCGTGGCCTACCGGGTCCGCGCCAGCTTCCTGCCCGGCGCCGCCGCCACGGTGATGGACAAGACCGCCGATCATGCCATGCATGAGATCGATCTCAGCCGTGGCGCGGTGTTGGAAAAAGGCTGCGTCTATATCGTGCCGCTCTTGGAATCCTTGCATCTGGCCAGGGGCGATTCGGGCATGGCAAACCCGAAAAGCTCGACCGGCAGGCTCGATGTCTTCACCCGCCTGATTACCGACCACGCCACCGAGTTCGACCGCGTCACCGCCGGATACCGGGGGCCGCTCTATGCCGAGATCTCGCCCCGGACCTTTTCCATCCTGGTGCACACCGGAACCCGGCTCAACCAGTTGCGCCTACGCCGTGGCGCGCCGGTGATCGGGGACGCCGCGCTGCGCGCGCTGCAAGAAAAGCTCCGCCTGGTCCAATCCGAGGGCGCGCTCGACAACATCTCCAAGGGCAAGATCGCCATTTCCGTCGATCTGCGCGGCGACGGCGGCGACGGGCTGGTCGGCTACCGGGCCAAGAAGCACGCCGAGCTGATCGACATGGACAAGATCAACCATTACGACCCGCTGGATTACTGGGACCCCATCCACGCCCGCAAGGGCCGCGGCATCATTCTCGATCCCGATGATTTCTACATCCTGGCGTCGCGCGAACCCATCACCGTGCCGCCGGACCTGGCCGCCGAAATGGTTGCCTATGACACATTGGTCGGCGAGTTCCGCGTCCATTACGCCGGCTTCTTCGATCCCGGGTTCGGTTATTTCGGTGATGGCAAGCCCGGCACCCGCGCGGTGTTGGAGGTGCGCTCCCACGAAGT
>JAZFWG010000028.1:0-2340 GCA_036448135.1 Alphaproteobacteria bacterium | reverse complement strand
GCTTTCGGCGTGGCTGGCATGGACGATGAAGGAAAGCGCGTCTACGGGCTCCGAATTGACCAGGATGGACACCTTCACCAGACTGCTTTCCAAATAGTCGGCCAATTCGTAATCGAAGCTGGCGTAGCCGCGGCTGACCGATTTTAGCCGGTCGTAGAAATCGAACACCACCTCGTTCAACGGCAGCCGGTAGCGCACCATGGCGCGGCCGCCCACATAGGTGAGCTCCGTCTGTTCGCCGCGGCGGTCGGTGCACAGCGACAGCACGGATCCTAAGTATTCGTCCGGCACCATGATGGTGGTGTTGATCCACGGTTCCTCGATGCGCTCGATCTGGGCCGGGTCGGGCATATCAACGGGGTTGTGCAGTTCCTTCGTCCCGCCGTCCCTGGTGTGGACCCGGTAGACGACGCTGGGCGCCGTGGTGATCAGGTCGAGATCGAATTCGCGCTCCAATCTCTGCTGGATGATCTCCAGGTGCAAAAGTCCCAAAAACCCGCAGCGGTAGCCTAAGCCCAGCGCGGCGGACGTCTCCGCTTCGTAGTGGAATGACGCATCATTCAAGTGCAGCTTGGCCAAGCTGTCGCGCAGGTCCTCGAATTCGCCCGTATCGACCGGGAAAAGCCCGCAGAAGACCACCGGCACCGACGGCTTGAATCCGGGGAGCGCTTCGGCGGCCGGGTTCTTGTCCTCGGTGAGGGTGTCGCCGATGAGAGTATCGGCAACGGTCTTGATCGAAGCGGTGATAAAGCCGATCTCGCCGGGGCTGAGTTCCTTGTCTTTTTCCGGCTTCGGCGTGAAATGGCCGACCTGTTCGACCTGATGGGCGGCGCCGGACGCCATCATCCGTATTTTCATGCCTTTTTTCAGCGTCCCGTCATGCATGCGGACCAGGATCATCACGCCCAGGTACGGGTCGTACCAGCTATCCACCAGCAATGCCTTCAGGGGCTTATCCGCATTACCGGTGGGCGCCGGCAGGCGCTGGATCAGGGCCTCAAGCACGTCTTCGACGCCGTCGCCGGTCTTGGCCGAGATTTCGAGCGCGCCCGAGGTATCGAGGCCGACGACCTCGGAAATCTGTTCCTTGATGCGGTCCGGCTCGGCCGCCGAAAGGTCTATCTTGTTGAGCACCGGCACCACCTCGTGACCGGCGTCGATGGCCAGATACGCGTTGGCCAAGGTCTGCGCCTCGACCCCTTGCGTCGCATCGACCAGCAACAGCGATCCTTCGCAGGCGGCGAGCGAGCGACTGACCTCGTAGGTGAAATCCACGTGGCCGGGCGTGTCCATGAGGTTGAGCTGATAGGTCTCGCCCGAGCGGGCCTTGTAGTTGAGCCTGACGGTCTGCGCCTTGATGGTGATGCCGCGCTCGCGCTCGAGCTCCATGGAATCCAGGACCTGTTCGGTCATCTCGCGCTCCGGCAACCCGCCGCATAGTTGAATGAGCCGGTCGGCGAGGGTGGACTTGCCGTGGTCGATGTGGGCGATGATCGCGAAGTTGCGGATATGGGCGATGGCCTCGCTCATTGGCGCCTGTCCCGTTCCGCCAGCTTGGCCTTGAGGCCGGTCATGTACTCGTCCCTGGTGAATGCGCGCCCGCACACCATACACGTCACCGGCCCGAAGGGCTCGGCCTCGGGATCGAAGCCGCCGGGGGTGACGTTCTGGGCCTCGCCGCAATTGGGGCACGGCACGGGAAGGGTGGTGGTTGTCATGGCGGCGCTTTTACAACGCCCGCGCCGAATGCTCAATAAGGCTTAATGGCAGCGCCGCCCCTAAATCTCCGGCCTAGAGATCAGGATCCGGCAGGCCCTTCTGCCGGCACGCCGCGATGACGGTGTTCCTCATCAAACACGCGATGGTCATCGGCCCGACGCCGCCCGGCACCGGGGTGATGAAGCCGGCCACCTGTTTGGCCTCGTCGAAGGCGACGTCGCCGACGATGCGGGTTTTCTTTCCGTCGCCTTTCCCGGCGCCGTTCTTGATACGGTTGATGCCGACGTCGATGACCGTGGCCCCCGGCTTTATCCAGTCGCCCCGTACCATCTCCGCCTGGCCGGTGGCGACGATGAGAATATCCGCCTCAAGACAACGGTCGGCCAGGTCTTCGGTCCGGGAATGGGCCATGGTCACCGTGCAATGCTCCCCCAGCAGCAGCGCCGCCATCGGCTTGCCGACGATGTTGGAGCGGCCGATGACCAGGGCGCGTTTTCCCTTCAAATCGCCAAGCGTTTCCCTGAGCATCATCAAACAGCCCCAGGGCGTACACGGCACGGTGCCGCCACCGCCGCCACCACCGGACCACAATTGGCCGACGTTCCGGGGATGGAAGCCGTC
>JAZFWG010000027.1:0-2589 GCA_036448135.1 Alphaproteobacteria bacterium | reverse complement strand
GGGAGGCAAGGGATCATGTTCTCAAAATTCGACCATGTGGCGATTTTCAGCCACGACTACACAATGAACGCCAAATTCTATCAGGCCGTGTTCGGGTTCCAACAGCTGCCTTCGACACGCCATGGCGGCGCCATCCTGCTGAGCGATGGCCGGCTGGGCTTCAACCATGTCCATGTGCGCACCGGATTTCCCTCCGGGCTCAACCATTTCGGCCTCCAGGTCGAAGACGTGGATTTGGCGATCTCGCGCATCCGGGAGTTCGATTCGAGCTATGACGTGGTCGAGCGGCCTCCGACCCGCAACATCATCGCCTATTCCGCCCATGATCCCGACGGCAACATCTTCGATTTGGCCCTGCGCGACGATGAACACAACCGCTTCCGCGCCATGGGCGAACATGGCTGGCAGTCCGAACGCGTGATCTCCCATTACGGCATCACCACCCGAGATCCCGAGCTTTCGTTCCGCTTCTTCACCCAAGTGTTCGAGCTCGCCCCGGTCAACAAGGCCGAGAATGATCCCAACTATTACGTCACCGACGGCGAGCTCACCGTCGTCTTTATTCCTTGGAACATCCACGATTACGCCGAGGTCGACGCGGTACGTCCGGGCACCGACCATCTCGGCTTCCAGGTGGAAAGCATCGATGCCCTAAAACAAGACATCGAACAGGTGTCGGACCGCAACGCCCATCTCCGGCCCTGGCCGTTGGGGCGTGGCACCGAAGGCGGGCCACGTCTGGAGCATTTCAAACGCAATACACCCTATGCCAGCTACCACACCACCGACATCGAGGGTGTCCACCTCGCCATCCACGAGGCATAAAATCCGACAAAAAAGTGGAGGAACCCATGGCCAGCCTTGCTTCCAGTACACCGATCATCGATATCCACGCCCATCTCAAGGTGCCGGGCGATGTTTTCAAGGGCCTTCTGGAGATAGACGCGCGCCCATCCGGTGAACGCGGCGTCAGCGACCCCGGCCTGGCGGCAGCGCTCAGCAATGCCGATGCCCGGATCGCCGATATGGACCGGCTCGGCATCGATATCTCGGCGCTGACACCGGCGCCGCCCCGTGGCTTCTATGGGCTCGATGGGGAATCGGGACTGGCCGTCGCGCGCTTGGTCAACGATTACGCGGCGGAGTTCATCACCCGGAGCCCGAACCGGCTGGTATCCCTCGGCGTCCTTCCCCTGCAGGACGTGGATCGGTCGGTCTTGGAGCTCAACCGCGCCGTTACCGAGCTCGGTCTCAAGGGCGTGCGCATCAACACCAACATCAACCGCAAAGAACTCGACGATCCAATATTCGAGCCGTTCTGGGCCCGGGCGGAAGAGCTCGGCACCCTGGTGTTCCTGCACCCGCAATATTTCACCGAACCCGCCCGGCTCGGCGATTTCAACATGGGCAATATGGTGGGGCAGCCGTTGGAAACGACCCTGGCGCTGACTCATATTATTCTTGGCGGCGTGCTGGAGCGCCATCCCCGGGTCAAGCTGATCGCGGCCCACGGCGGCGGCTACTTCCCGTTCTATACCGGCCGGTTCGACGAAGCCCAGCATATGCGTCCGGACTACATGCCGGCGATCACGCGACCGCCCAGCAGTTACCTTAAGACCATCTACTTCGACACCATCATTTATCGGCCCGAGGCGGTGTCATACCTGGCCGATCTCGTCGGGATAGGGCAGATCGTCATGGGCACTGACCGTCCCTATGATACCAGCCTCAAGGACCCGGTGGGGCTGATCCGTTCGGTCACGGGCCTATGTGAAGCGGATCAAGGCCGCATATTGGGCGGCACGGCGGCGGCGCTGCTGGGCCTCGCCTAGCCCACGTGGCGGCGCCGTCCGCTATTCGAATCCCAGGTCCCGGAACACCGCCGGGAGGTCCTCGAAGCGATCGGCCAGGCGGGCCGCGCCCAGGTCTTCGAACGGCACCCCCAGCAATTCGGAATAGCCATAACGCATGGCGACGAAGGGAATCCCGGCGTTGTGGGCGGCACCCGAATCCTGTTGCGCATCACCCACGAAAACGCATCCCACCTTAGATACGCCCAGTTGTTCGATGATCTTGTGGATCTGACCAGGATCGGGTTTGCGCAGGTCAAAAGTGTCACCGCCTACAACCATTTCCAAAAAGGGCTCAAGACCGAGCCCTTGTACATTGCGGACGCAGGAAGCTTCGGGCTTGTTGGCGCAGAGCGCGAGTTTCACCCCGCTCTCCTTCATCGCCTCCAATGTCGCAAGAACACCGGGATAGACCGTCGCCTTCCCCTTGGACTGGCGGTAGCCCTCGCGCACCAAGTCGGTCATGGCGTCGCGGTCTTGATCGCCCGGCGGTGGCCCGCCGGTCCGATCGAAGGCCATGTCGACCAAGACGTTCATGCCCTTGCCCAGCATCGGGGCCGCTTCCGCGACGGTCAACTCGCGGCGGCCGAAATGCCGCAGTAGATGGTTGATTCCTTCGGCAAGCTCGGGTGCGGTGTCTACCAGCGTCCCGTCGAGATCCAATATGACGGCTTCAAGTTTTGGCATTGGTCTCCCTCCCCACATGGGCCTTTGGCCGGCCCTATTTTGCAGCCGCCAT
>JAZFWG010000026.1:0-4728 GCA_036448135.1 Alphaproteobacteria bacterium | reverse complement strand
AACGGGGCCACGGCGGGCTTGCCGAATTCGCGGATATCGGCGCCGGCGATGAAGACCCGGCCTTGGCCGATGATCACCGCGGCGGTGATGGCGTCATCGGCGGCGATCTTTTGCATCGCCTGATCCAGGCCGTGGCGCACCGCCTGGGACAGCGCGTTCACCGGCGGGTTGTTGATGGTGATGATGGCGATGGGGGATGCCACGTCCACCGTGACCGCATCGCCGCCCGCTTCCTTCATGGTTTCCCCTTTGTTTTCATTGACGCCATTCAGCAACATACTGCAACAGGCCAAGCCATGCTTTATAATGCACAAATCGATCAATCATATGGTTCAGTGAGGCGAAAGATGTCACAGGCGAGGTTCGAGGAACTGGTGGCCGAGATCACCAAGGCGATCGGCGACAAGCCGTTGGATGACGCGCTGGGGGATTTCCTCAACCAGAGTTATGCCACCGATAGCGAGGCCTACCGTGACATGGAGGCGACCTTGCGCGACGGCGACGCCGAGGGCTGGGTGTGCGGGCGCGAGGCCGCCGGCATCCGCTATGGCCGCATCGTCAAGCCCGGCGGCATCGCCGGCAAGTTCAGCACCGACGTGGTGCGCATGGAGAACTGCAAGGGCCCCCACCACATCCATCCCACCGGCGAGATCGGCTGGATCATCCCGGTCTCGGGCGCGCCGACATTGGATGGCATGGGCAAGGGCTGGTACGTCTATCCGCCGATGAGCGACCATTGGCCCACCGTCGAGGGCGGCGATACCTACGTCCTGTATTTCCTGCCCAACGGCGAGATGGAATTCACCGGCAAATGACGCCCGGCCCGGCCCGGCGACGGCCCTAGGCGAGCCCGGGGTAGGGGACGCGCCATGGCTGACCATTGGGTGACCGTCGACCGCTCCGGCCCGACGCCGAAGCTGAATTTCGCCGCGGTGTTCAACGCCGCCGTCCCCTTCATCGACCGCCATTGGCGCTGAGTGTTTGCCAATACCGCGCCAAGGCCTATTGCGATAGAGCCGCCTTGCGGTCTTCCTGCCATCGCATGGTCTTCAACAGGGTTGCCAGCGTGATCGATTTCATGGTGGCGACGGCGATCGCGTCGACCTCGTTCATGACTTGGCCCAGCGCCCGGCCGATATCGGTGTCGCCCATGGGCCCGCCGCCGCTGGCGTGGCCGGTTCCCATGTCGCCGAACAGCGTGATCACGTCATAAAGCGAGACCCGGTTGGCATTGCCCGAGAAGCGGTAGCCGCCGCCGACCCCGCGCACCGCTTCCACCAGCCCGGCGCGGCCCAGGTCCCGCAACACTTTGGCGAGGTGGTTGGCCGAGACGCCGTAGGTGTCCGCGATCTCGGTGGCCGAAATCTGGCGTCCGGGATCGCGCGCCAGTTCGAGCACGGAAAACAGGGCAAACAGGGTTGCTTTCTGCAACTTCATGGCTGTCCGGCCTCATCACCCATGGTTAAACAACGGCATTTCCAGCTGGATGAAGGGCCCGCCCATCATGCCCTGGGAGCGGAAGAACGACATGTTCAGCGCATCGTCGCGGCCCAGCATGGTGCGGACCGTCTTGACGCCGTCCGCGCGCATGCGCTGGGTGAGGGTGGCGAACAGGCGGCTCCCCACCTTGCGCAGGCGTTGGCCGGGATCGACGCCGATGGCGAAGATCCAGCCGCAGGGCGACGAGCCGAATTCCCAGGCCCTGACCTCGCCGATGATGAAGCCGCAAAACCGCCCATCGGCCTCGGCGATGAGAAAATAGCCATCGGGCCGGCCGCTGAAATTGGCGAAGCTCGCCCGCCAATAGTCCGGTTTGGCCAATCCGGTGATGCGCTCATCCAATCCACTGACGGCTTCAATATCGGCGGTGGCGGCCACGCGGACGGTTAAATCGCCGAGGCCCTGAGAATCTATTCCGAATTCGCCGATTTCCGCCATGGTTTTTTCCTGCTGATCCCATTGACCCCAAGTGGGAGGCGACCCCAGGTGCGGGGCCTTTTCCCGACATGGGGCAGTTCCCGGCCCCAGATCGTCCTTGACAGCATGGCTCCTGATGGGTTATTTGTAAATAGGTATTTTGGTACTTATTTATGTATTTATGAGATTTCGCCGGATTATGTGGCAATCCCAGGGCTCGGGCCCGATCCGGCGAGACCAAGAAGTCCCTGAGAAATTGAGCGAATAGGGCAGACTGAAACGCAATCCGGGAGCAAAAGAGACACCATGATCGACTTCAACACCCACCCCAATACATATCGACACTGGAAACTCAGCTTCGATGGGCCCGTGGCGACGCTGGCCATGGATGTGCAAGAGGATGGTGGGCTCGTTCCGGGCTATGAATTGAAGCTCAACTCTTACGATTTGGGCGTCGATATCGAGCTCTACGACGCCATCCAACGCCTGCGTTTCGAGCATCCCGAGGTCGGCGCCGTGATCCTGACCTCGGCCAAGGACAAGGTGTTCTGCGCCGGCGCCAACATCAAGATGCTGGGCCAATCGAGCCATGCCCATAAGGTGAATTTCTGTAAATTCACCAACGAGACCCGCAACGGCATCGAAGACGCCAGCGAATTTTCCCACCAGAAATATATCTGCGCCATCAACGGCACCGCGGCCGGGGGCGGTTATGAAATGGCCCTGGCGTCGGACCACATCATCCTGATCGACGACGGCGCTTCCGCCGTATCGCTGCCGGAGGTGCCGCTTTTAGCGGTGCTGCCCGGCACCGGCGGGCTGACCCGGGTGGTCGACAAGCGCAAGGTGCGTCACGACCATGCCGATTTCTTCTGCACCCTGACCGAAGGGATCAGGGGCCCCCGGGCGCTCAACTGGAAACTGGTCGACGAAATCGTGCCCCGTTCCAAGATGGCGGAAACGGTGCGCGCGCGGGCCGCGGAATTCGCCCTTGAGACCGACCGGCCCGATGATGCCAAGGGCATCGAATTGACCCCACTCAAGCGCAAGATCAGCGACGACGAAATCACCTACGGTTACGTCACCGTCGAGCTCAACCGCGCCGGAAGACGGGCCACCATCACGGTTCAGGCCCCAACCGAAGCCGTGGCGTCGAGCCTTGACGATATCCACGCCGCCGGCGTCGCGTTCTGGCCCTTGGCGGTGGCCCGCGAACTGGATGATGCCGTCCTGCATCTGCGTCTCAATGAACCAACCTTGGGGACCTGGATCCTGCGCACCGCCGGAGACCCGGACCGGGTGGCCGAGGCCGATGGGGTTATGGCCAAACATGGCAAGGACTGGCTGGTGCGCGAGATCACACTGTACCTCAAGCGGGTGATGAAGCGCATCGACGTGACGTCGCGGAGCCTGATCGCCCTGGTCGAGCCGGGAAGCTGTTTCACCGGCACCCTGATGGAACTCCTTCTCGCCGCCGACAGAAGCTACATGCTGGACGGCACCCTGGAGGGCGACAACCGCCCGCCGCCTTTGATCCGCCCGACCGGCATGAATTTCGGCCCGTTGCCCATGTGCAACGACCTCACACGGCTCGAAACCCGTTTCCTCGACTCGCCGGACAAGGTCGCGGCCGTCAAGGCCAGGATCGGCCAGGATCTCGACGCCCGGGCCGCCGAGGAGCTGGGTCTGGTGACCTTCGTCCCCGACGAAATCGACTGGGAGGAGGAAATCCGCCTCGCCATCGAAGAGCGGGCGAGCTTCTCCCCCGATGCGCTGACCGGCATGGAGGCGAGCCTGCGCTTCGCCGGTCCCGAGACCCTGGAAACCAAGATATTCGGCCGGCTGTCGGCGTGGCAGAACTGGATCTTCCAGCGCCCCAACGCGGTCGGCGAGGAGGGTGCGCTGAAGCTGTACGGTACCGGCAAGCGCGCGTCCTATGATGAGAATCGAGTCTGAGTTTACCGGCAGATGACGATGATGAATTGCTGGCAAGGCATGGGAGAGGAGTGAGAAAATGGCTATGGACATAGATTATCAGGAAACAATTCCCAACAACGTGAATCTGGCCGATGACAAGCGCCTCCAGCGCGCGCTGGAGCAATGGCAACCCCAATATCTCGAATGGTGGGACGAGCTCGGCCCCAGGGACAGCAAGGACATAGAGGTGTACTTGCGCACGGCGATCAGCGTCGAGGCCGGCGGCTGGGCCAATTACGGTCATGTGCGCATGCCCGAATACCGCTGGGGTATTTTCCTCGCCCCGGTGGAAGAGGGCAGCAAAATCACTTTCGGTGACCACAAGGGCGAGCCGACGTGGCAGGAGGTCCCCGGCGAATACCGCTCCGAACTGCGCCGTCTGATCGTGACCCAGGGCGATACCGAGCCCGCTTCGGTCGAACAGCAGCGTTTCCTCGGTAAGACCTGCCCTTCGCTTTATGACCTGCGCAACCTGTACCAGGTCAATGTGGAGGAAGGCCGCCATCTGTGGGCCATGGTCTATCTGTTGCACGCCTATTTCGGCCGCGACGGCCGCGAGGAAGGCGAGGAGATGCTCAAGCGCCATGCCGGTGATCCGGACAAGCCACGCATTCTCGGCGCCTTCAACGAGGATACGCCGGACTGGCTGTCCTACTTCATGTTCACCTACTTCACCGACCGCGACGGCAAGTACCAGTTGTGCTCGCTGGCGGAATCCGGTTTCGAGCCTCTGGCGCGAACCTGCCGCTTCATGCTGACCGAAGAGGCGCACCATATGTTCGTGGGTGAAACCGGGGTCGGGCGGATGGTCCAGCGCGCCTGCGAGATCATGAA
>JAZFWG010000025.1:0-9473 GCA_036448135.1 Alphaproteobacteria bacterium | reverse complement strand
CGGCGCCGATTAGAGGATTTGATCCTGGTCATGGTCGGCATCGTGGCGACCATCCTCGCGGTGTTCGCCGTGATCGCGGGCCCGTTCCTGTGGGACTGGCTGGCGCCGATTCTGAAATTCCAGTGGATCGACGCGTGGATGTGGGCGCTGGGCCGCTATGCCATAGCCTTCACCGTGCTGATCCTCGGAATCTCGGTGCTATACCGCTGGCTTCCCAATGTGCGCCAGCGCTGGCACCACACCCTGCCCGGGGCGATCATTGCTTCGTTGTTGTGGCTTGTCGGTGGGACCTTGTTCTCGGCCTATCTGCGCCAGCTCGAATTCTACACCGTGACCTATGGCAGCCTCGGCGGCATCGTCATAACCTTGCTATTTTTCTATATGAGCGGCATCATTTTCGTGCTCGGCGCCGAGGTCAACGGCGCCCTGCGCACGGCCAGGGATACCTAACAGGTGCCATTTGCCGGGAGCGCTGACTAAAAAGTCGCAAAAATATAGATGTAGAACACGCCGACGGCGAAAACGATGCCCGAGCCGATCACGGTTCTCAACACTCGCTCCGGGTTCATGGACTGTCCTTCCCACCTTTGCCGCCTTAAGATTGGCGGGAAAGTGTAACTTTTCTGTTAACAAGCCGGCGTGGCCCTGGCCTCAGAAGCTCTCGACCCAGGGCCTGAGCTCGATCTCCCAGCTCCAGGCGCTGCGGTGCTGGCGGTGGACGTGCAGATAATTCTGGGCGATGGCGTCGGGCTCGAGCATGCCGTCAGCGCCGCGGTCGGCGCCACGGGGATCATCGGGGCCCTTGCTGATGCCGCCGTCGATGACGAAATGGGCGACATGGATGTTCTTGGGCGCGAGCTCCCGGGCCATGCTCTGGACCAGGCCGCGCAGGGCGAACTTGCCCATGGCGAAGGGCGCCGAATTGACATAGCCCTTGACGCTGGCCGAGGCCCCGGTGAACAGGATCGAGCCCGACCCTCGCCCAGCCATGGCCCGCGCCGCCGCCTGGCCGACGAGAAACCCGCCAAAGCCCGTAACCAGCAGGGCCTTCTTGACCTCTTCGGGATCGAGATCGGCGATCGGCCCCCGGGTGCGGTAGCTGGGGTTGAAGATCACGAGATCGGGCACGCCGGCGTCCTTGGTCACCTGGGCGAACAGGCTTGCCACCTGGTCCGGCGCGGACGTATCGCACGAATAGGCGCGGCCCTTGATCTCGGATTTGAGCCCATCGAGCTTGGCGCAATCGCGCGCGGCAAGGGCGACATCCATGCCTTCGGCGGCGCAAAGCCGCGCGATGGATGCGCTCAAGCCCGGCCCGGCGCCGATGATCAGCGCGGTTTCCTTATCGCCCCTAGGATCAGCCCCAAGATCAGCCATGTTGCCTCCTTATCGGTTGGGTGTGTACTCATAACATCTGGACCATGCGGATATGGGGAATGCGTGAATCCATGAAAACCTCGCCCTCGGGGGTGAACCCCAGATTGCGGTAGAAGTCCTCCGCTTGGCATTGGGCGCTGAGGGTCGCACTGGCCATGCCGAGGGCCCGGGCATCATCGATCATGCGAGCCATCAACTTGGCGCCGACGCCACGGCGCCGATGGGGCACGAGCACCGCCATGCGTTCGATCTTGGCCTGGCTGCCATCCAGGATCCGCACCCGCGCCGTCGCCACCGCCTCATCGCCGAGCCACGCCAGATAATGGCGGCTTTGGCCGTCGAGCCCGTCGATCTCTTCATCCTCGGTGACCCCTTGTTCGCCGATGAAGACGCGCCGCCGGATGGCGATGGCGTGGGCGAGGTCCTCATCACCCATGGACTGCGTGATTTCGATGGTGCTCATCATACCGGCCAGCATATTCCAATCCTTACCCCGGCCTACCAAATAAAAGCGCCAGTCCACATCCACGCCAAGGGCCCGTTCACGCCCGGGACATTCGAGCCAACCTTGATGCTGGCGGGCAATGAATCTAGTATGGCGCCGTCGACCTCAAGGAAGGCGGCACCGCCATCCCCTATAACCAAGAGGATCCGTATCTGCGCCAGGAATTCCAGGACACCTTGAAAGCCGCGGGTGTCGAGACCCGGATGGAGCCCGCCCTGTACGAGTAATCTAACACGCGCAAATTTGGCCCCAGTTCCTCGCCTTTATCCAATCAAGAATACTCGCCCACGGCGCGCCGCCGCCAGGGGGAAGGAAGCAACCTGATGTCATCGTCACCGCAACCGCTGGGCTTTACCCAAGCCAGCCGCAACATCTTAGAAGAAGAAGAGATCACGTTGACCAGTGTTGGTGTCGACATCGGGTCGTCCACATCCCATCTGGTGTTTTCCCGCCTTGAGCTGGAAAACCGCAGTGGCCGCTATGTCATCACCAACCGCACCATCTTAGGCAAATCCGAGATCCTGCTGACGCCCTATGTCGACGATTTCACCATCGATGCCGAAGCCCTGGGTAAATTCATCGACGCCCAATATGTCCATGCCGGCCTCAGCCGCGACGAGATCGATACCGGGGCGCTGATCCTCACCGGCGTCGCAGTCAAGCGCCAGAACGCCCGCGCCATCGGCGAACTGTTCGCCAAGGAGGCCGGCAAGTTCGTCGCCGTCAGCGCCGGCGACGGCCTCGAGGCGACCATGGCGGCCCACGGCTCCGGCGCCGTGGCCCAGGCCACCTTGGCCGGCGGCGTCGCGCTCAATGTCGATATCGGCGGCGGCACCAGCAAGTTCGCGATCTGCGCCGACGGCAAGGTTAGCGAGGTCACGGCGATGGATGTCGGCGCCCGGCTGATATCCCTCGACGGCGACGGCGCCGTCGCCCGCATCGAAGAGGCCGGCCGCCATTTCGCCGGGACCATTGGCGCCGAACTCGAGCTTGGCCGTAAGCTCGACCAGGACCAGTTACAAGCCATGGCCGCCAACATGGCCGATCGCCTGTTCGAGATCATCAGCCTCGGCGAGCTTGGGCCCGAGACCAAAAAGCTTTTACGCCTGCCGCCCTTGTCCTACCGGGGCAAGATCGACATCATCACCTTTTCCGGCGGCGTCGCCGAGTTCATCTATGGCAGGGAGCCGCGCAACTTCGGCGATCTCGGTGCCCTGCTCGCCCGTGAGGTCAAATCCAGAGTGGACAAGCTGGGCATCCCGGTGATCGAGCCCACGGCGGGCATCCGGGCAACGGTGATCGGCGCCTCGCAATACACCATCCAGGTTAGCGGCAACACCATCTTCATCTCGCCCGCCGACGCCGTGCCGATCCGCAACATTCCGGTGATCGCGCCCGAATTCCCGTTGGCGGGCGAAGAGATCGACCCCGCCGGCATCGCCCGGGCGGTGGGCAATGCCTTGAGGCGGCTCGACCTGGTCGATGACGAACGGCCCATCGCCCTCGGCCTCCATTGGCAGGGATCGGCCACATTCGCGCGCCTCGATGCGTTTTGCACCGGCATCAAGGATGGCGTCAAAGCGGTCCTGGACCGGGGCCATCCGCTGATCTTGGTCAATGACGGCGATATCGGCGGCCTGCTCGGGCTGCATTTCACCGACGAGATGGAACTGAAAAGCCCCGTCATCTCCATCGACGGGGTCGAACTCCACGAATTCGACTATATCGATATCGGCGCCCTGATCCCGGCTTCGGGCGCCGTGCCCGTGGTCATCAAGTCGCTGGTCTTCCCCGCCTCTGGCTAATTGCTAGCCGCAGATGCGGCCTGTCGTATCGTCCGCCACACCCGCTCCGGCGTCGCCGGCATCTCCACATGGGTAACGCCGAGATCCGCCAGTGCGTCGACGATGGCATTGATGACCACCGCCAAGGCGGGGGTGGTGCCGCCCTCGCCGCCGGCACGTATGCCTAGGGGATTGCGCGGCGACGGCACTTCGCTGAGCGCGGTGTCGAAGCTCGGCAGGTCCCCTGCCCGCGGCATCGGGTAATCCATGAACGAGCCGGAAAGCAGTTGCCCGGTCGCCGGGTCATAGACGCAATTTTCCCCCATGGCCTGGCCGATACCCTGGGTCGCGCCGCCGTGGGTCTGGCCGCCGAGGATGAGCGGGTTGATGGCGCGGCCGACATCGTCGATGGCGGCATAACGCACGATTGCGACAAAACCGGTCTCGGGGTCGACCTCGACCTCGCAGACATGGCAGCCATAGGGAAAGGCGCCGATGCGAACGGTTTCCTGGCTCACCGCGGCGAAGGGCCCACGGAGGTCGTCGGGCACACCGTCACCATCCATCGCCGCCGCCGCGACCTCGAACAAATCCAATGAGCGGTTCGACCCCTCAAGGACGAAGCGTGCGTCGGTAAATTTTATGTTCTCGGGCTCGGCGCCAAGCAGCGCCGCGGCGATGCGGCATCCTTTGTCCTTGATCTCGGCGGTGGCGTTGCCGATGACGATGCCGGCCAGGCGCATCGACCGGGCCGAGTGGGAGCCCCCGCCCTCCTTGACGAAGTCGGTGTCACCGGTGAGCAGATTGACGCAATCGATCGGCACGCCGAGCCATTCACACAGCAACTGGGCGAAGCTGGTCTCGTGGCCCTGGCCGCTGGAAAGGGTGCCGATCACCACGTCGATCTGGCGGTCGGGGCGTATGGTGATTTCGGCGCGTTCATGGGGATAGCCGCCGGTGACCTCGAGATAATTGGACATGCCGATGCCCCGGTACATGCCCCGGCCACGGGCCTCCGCCCGGCGCGCCGGGAAGCTCTTCCACTCCCCGAGGACGAGGGCGTCATCCATGACCCGTTCATAGGCGCCGCAATCATAGGCCAAGCCCAACGGATTGACGTAGCCTTCGCCCAAATGGTCGATCAGGTTGCGGCGCCGCAATTCCACCGGATCGAACCCATGTTGGCGCGCCGCCAGCTCAATCAGCCTCTCGATCACGAACATGGCCTCGGGACGGCCGGAGCTGCGGTAGTTGTTGATCGGCGGCTTGTTGCTGAGGACGGCGCGGGCGCGGATATGGGCCGAGGGAATGGCATAGACGCCCGACATCAGCTCCACCCCCTTGATCAGCGGCACGTAGGTGATGGGATAGGCGCCGGCATTGAAGGTGTTGGTGCTGCGGATGGCGAGAAAATTGCCCTCCGCATCGAGGGCAAGTTCGGCATCGACCGCCAAATCGCGGCCCTGGTGGTCGCTCAGGAAGGATTCGCTGCGCTCGCAGGTCCATTTGACCGGCCTACCCAGACGCTTGGCCGCCCAAGCCACCAGCGGGAATTCGGGATAGATCGCGTTGCGGGTGCCGAAATTGCCCCCGATGTCGCGGGCAACGATGCGCACCTTCTCCTCATCCGCCTGCAGGACGGCCGCGACCTCGCGCTTTAGCCGCACGACGCCGCCGCATCCGGCATGGACTTCATAGCGCCCGGTGGCGGGATCGAAGGTGCCGACCGCGGCGCGGGGCTCCATGGGAACGCCGGTGACGCGCTGAATCTGGGTCTTGAACTTCACCACATGGGCAGCACCGGCAATGGCCGCCGCCGCCGCCGCCGGGTCGCCGGCGTCGGCATCGACCAAAAGGTTGGACTCGCGCCCTTCGAACACTTTGGGGGCACCGGGGGAAATGGCATCCAAGCCGTTGGTGACGCTTACAAGGGGTTGGTAATCGACCACGACCTTTTCTGCCGCGTCCTTGGCCGCTTGGACGGTTTCCGCCACCACCATCGCCACCGCTTCGCCGACGAAACGAACCTTTTCCTCGGCCAGGGGGAATTGGGTCAAGACGTCCGGGTTGGAGCCGCTACGGTGCTCGAGCTGGATATCGGGCGGGCCGATCCGGGGCGGGGGATGTTCGATGGCAACCACGCCGTCGTCCCGCGCGTCTTGGGCGGTCAGCACCGCCACCACCCCGGCGCGGGCCTTGGCCGCCGCGGTCGAAATCCCGCGGATCCGTGCATGGCCGTGGGGCGAACGCACGATCACCGCATAGAGCTGATCCGGCTGATTGATATCGTCCGAGAAACAACCGCCACCGACGACGAGCCGCGCGTCCTCCTTGCGCCGGACCGGTGCCCCGATCCCGGTGTTGGCCGCGGTCTTGACTAAGGGCGCGATCATGTCTCCACGCTTTTGGGCCTATCGGTTTCTTCTCGGATGTTGCACGTCGTCGTCACCGCCCAGATCACGTCGTTGAGATCGGTGATAACCACGTCATCATCGAGTTGCTCGACAAAGGTGCGGAGATCGCCGCCTTGGTTGCTGCGTGGTGACGCCATGACTGTCCCCCCCGGTTATTGTCCCTTTTCAAAAGCTTAGCCCAGGTGGTGGGCGGTGACAACGCGCCTTGCCACCCGCCGTCACAGCCACGGCTTGGGGGCACCGCGACGGCTGCGATTGCGCCGCGACCCGGGCTTCTATATTCTAGGGTCAATGCTGTGCTTGACCGTAGGCCACAGATGTCTGCGGCATAAAAATCAATCAATAGGAGAGGAAAATATGGCCGAATCCACAAATATCCCCACCATCGACGCCGACGGACATATCCTCGAACGTCAGGACGAAATCCGCAAATACCTGGAAGGCCCGTACAAGGACCGCGATACCGGGCTGTGGCCGGGCGGTCAGCCCTGGGACACCCAGCTCTCGGGCAAGCTCGAGCCGCCCTACAACTACACCCGCGGCCTCACCGCCAAGCAGCAGGTGGAAATCTGGAACCGTATCCTCGACGATCACGAGATCGAACACGCCGTCCTTTTCCCCACCGGGTCCGGCAATGTGGAGAAGCTGCAAGAGCCGGAATGGGCCGCCGCCGTCGCCAAGGCGGTCAACACCCATTTCGCCGCCGACTACAAGACCGATCGGCTACACCCGATGGGCGTCCTTCCCATGCGCGATCCCCAAGCCGCCGCCCGCGAGGTGGAGCATGGCGCCAGTCTCGGCCTCAAGGGATTCGAGATCCTGACCGACGGGCTGCCCTACGGCCTTGGTGATCCGTTCTTCGATCCGATCTATCAGGCGGCCCAGGCCAACAATGTCACCATCGGCGTCCATGGCACCCGCCACTGGGCCCATGAATGGGGAGCCGGCAAGCTCAGGACCTTCGGCGAGGTCCATTCCTATGCCTTCACGGCGGGCATACTCCTCAACTTCACCTCGGTGATGTGCCAAGGCCTGACCAACCGCTTCCCCAAGCTCAAGATGGGCTTTCTCGAGGTCGGAGCGACGTGGCTGCCCTATTACCTCGACCGCCTGGACGAGCATTACGAGAAACGCGCCGAAGAGGAAATGCCGAACCTCGACAAGAAGCCGTCGGACACCTTCCGTGAATCCTCGATCAAGGTGTCGATCGAGGGCAAAGAATCGACGCTGCGTGCCAGCATCGACCACGTCGGCGCCGAGCATCTGATCTACGCCACCGATGTGCCCCATTGGGATGGCGAGTTCCCCGAGAATCTCGAGGAAATCCGTGGCACCAACGAACTCAGCGTCGCCGAGAAGCATGCGCTGCTGCATGACAATACGGCGGAGTTGTTCGCCCTCTGATGGCGGCAATCGCCATCGCGGATCGGAATAACCTTGGGAGGAAATCATGACAAACGTAACCGAAGAGCCCACCACGGACGAAAACCTGTTGGAGTATCACCTGGGCGCCGAAGCCAACGTCAAGACCTTCAGCTATAAAACTCCCGGCGAATTCGAGGGCGGCAAGGCCTCGATCCGCCTCGGCCAGTGCGGCCAGGTGCGCGGGCTGGTGCAGGTGGTCCGGGAAGGCGGCGAGAACAACCTGCACTACCATACGCGCATCGACGCCCTATGGATGGTCCTCAAGGGCCGGGTGCGGTTCTACGGCCCCGACGATGTGGTCCTCGGCGAGTTCGCACAGCATGAGGGCATCTTGATCCCCAACGGCGCGCGCTATTGGTTCGAAAGCGCCGGCGACGAGGAACTCGAACTCTTGCAAGTCTCCGCCTTCAACGAACCCAACCCGAAGAATTCGGGGCGCACCGACGTCTCAGCGCAGAAATTCGCTGTCGGCACGTCGCCCCGGTTCCAGGCCGAGACCACCGGAAACTAGGTCCGACCACCCATGGCGCAAAAGAAAAACGGGCCTCGCACGGGGCCCGCTTTTCTACGCGGTTTAGCCTAGGGTATGTGATCAGCCAACCCCTAGCGATTTCACCCATTTCAGGTGAATATGGCGCCACCCGAGCGTGACCAGGCCGCCGCAATGTGGCCAAGGCCATTGAAACACCTAGGAGCATGAACCATGGACGAAAAAACCTTCCTCTGGGCCGCCTCTCTCCAAGCCGCGGCGCAACTGATCGCCGGCGGTGCCGCCGGCAATCCCGGAGAAGCGGGATGGCCGGAAGAACAGGTGATCAATATCGCCAAACGCCTTTATCAGGCCTCGGAAGAGGGCAAGCCGTGAGCCATTGGCGGGATGTCAGAGCGCGGCGGCAACCGCGCGCTTGGCCATCACCGTCACCAGATGGGCGCGGTAATCCTTGCTGCAATGGATGTCGGACAGAAGATCGTCCTCAGGGATGGCGATACCGGCCACGGCGTCCGCCGAGAAATCGGCCTTGAGCGCGTCCTCCATCTCCGTCATCCGGAACACGCAGTCCTTGGCGCCGGTCACCGCAACCCTGACGTTGCTACCGGTTTGGGCAACCAGGACGCCGACGGTGGCGTAACGCGACGCCGGGTTGGGAAACTTCATATAAGCCGCCTTGTCCGGAACCTGGAAATGGACGGCGGTAATGATCTCCTGGGGCCCCAACGCGGTCTCGAACAGGCCCTTGAAGTAATCATCGGCGGCGATGGTGCGTTCGTTGGTCTCCACCTTGGCATCAAAGCCCAGCACCGCGGCGGGATAGTCGGCCGCCGGGTCGTTGTTGGCGATGGATCCGCCGATGGTGCCGCGGTGGCGCACCGAGGGATCGCCGATGGTGCCGGCCAGCGCCGCCAGGGCCGGGATCGCCTTGGCGACCTCGGGCGTGTCGGCGACGTCGGCATGGCAGGTCATGGCGCCGATGGTGACGGTGCCGCCCGCGACCTTGATGGAATTGAGATCGGCAAGGGCGGCGAGATCGATGAGGTCGCTGGGCTGCGCCAGGCGCTGCTTCAGGGTGGGGATCAGGGTCATGCCGCCGGCGAGCAGGGTGGGGTCGTCACCCTTGCCGAGCAGCTCGACCGCATCATTGAGGGAACCGGGGCGGTGGTAATTGAAGTTGTACATGACGCCTATATCCTTCTTGTTCGGGGCGTTGGGATGACCGGTCGGCTAATGTCAAGTTCTAACCGGCGTCCTGCATGGTCTTTGATCCGTCGATGATCGCCTTGACGATGTTGTGATAGCCGGTGCAACGGCAAATGTTGCCCTCGAGCTGGTGGCGCACGGTCTTTTCGTCGGCGCCGGGCAGCCTGCGCGCGATATCGATCGCGACCATGATCATGCCCGGGGTGCAGAAGCCGCACTGCAAGCCGTGATTTTCGCGGAAAGCCTCCTGCATGGGATGCAAGGTGCCGTCG